>CAZPQL010000133.1:0-1511 GCA_964588725.1 uncultured Rhodobacterales bacterium | reverse complement strand
ATAGAATAATATTTACAAAAAATTCCATTGCTCATCATAAAAATTGCAGGAACAGTCATTAAGGAATAAGTTAGATTTATTATAATTGCTACTTGGTAGTTGCTCTTAAACTTGCTTTTATTTTTGTTTAAAAAAAGTTTGTAAATCAACATATGTAAATGTTTTTGATCAGGAAATAATGGAGATTTTTTTTCAATTATAATTTTTCTTATGAAAGAAAAGAAAACTTCGAAAAATAAATAGAATAGCAGGATACAAAAATAAAAAGGTGAAATTGTAGGATTGGCTATACTTGTTTTTATTACAGATACTGCCGTAAGAGATCCCAAGAAATATGATCCACTATCACCTAGAAAAACAGATGCTTTTGGAAAATTATATTTAAGAAATACTGTTATAATTAAAATTATATAAAAAATAAAAAGAGCTAATTCTTTATTTCCATTTAAATAGTTTATCAAAAACAAATTAATTAAAATAATAAGAACATGAATGCTTAATAGTCCATTATATCCATCTATTAAATTGCTGCCATTAATAATAAATAAAAAACATAAACATACAAAAAATAACGCGAATATATCTATTTCTAAAAATCTATTTAAAAAAGTTATACCAGTATTTTCTATAAAAAAATTATTAGATATTACTAAAGTTATCAAAAATAGAATCATCAAACCTAATCTAAACTTTTTTTTAACATTTAATTTTAAATCATCAGAAAATCCCAGCAAGAAAAATTATGAGCAGAATGTTAAAAAATCATAATAAATTTCATGATTAAATAAATATAAATAGGAGTATAAGATTAAAAAAGAAAAAAATATTCCTAACCCTCCTGATGTTGAAATAGGAAATTCGTGAAATGCCTGTGGCTTTTTTAATTCATCATCAATTAATATTTTTAAATTATATTTATTTAAAAATATTGGAAAATATTTATAAAAAAATAAACCAAAAATAATTAAAACAAAAAATATAATTAAATTATTTAAATCCATATTTTCTTATTGAGTTAAAAGAAATAAATAATATTGATATTACGTTTTCTAAAAAATTAAAACGGTTATAATTTTTATTTATGTACCAAATCCAATATAAGTTTTTTATTTTATTGCTTTGTAAAGAATTACTTCTTATTCTATATTTTGTTAAAGTTTCAGATAAACAATGCGCCTTATCAATTTTTTTAAGAATTTTACATTTAAAATAATAATCTTCACAAATTTTCGTTTTAGTAAATTTTGTGTTACCAATTAGTTTTTTTTTAATAATCATTGTGCTGGTGCCGATTGAAGTATTTTTTATAAATTCATTAAAAGTAAAAGATTTGGGAGGTTTAACTATATTTTTTTTATTATTTTGCTTTAAAAAGCTTTGGCTTGTTTTAAATGTTAAATAATTTGTATAGGTAAATTCAAAATTTTTTTCTAACATATAGTTTATTTGATTCAAAAGTTTATCTTTATACCAAATATCGTCAGAATCTATAAAAGCAATATAGTTTGATT
>CAZPQL010000132.1:0-1540 GCA_964588725.1 uncultured Rhodobacterales bacterium | reverse complement strand
AGAGAATGCAGAATATCACGCAGCAAAAGAACAGCAGTCACATAATGAAGGAAGAATTCAAGAAATTGAAAATAGTATCGCCACAGCAAATGTAATTGATGTTACAAAACTTAATAACAATGGCAAGGTTATATTTGGTTCAACAGTATTTTTACAAAATTTAGATACTAATGAAAAAATAGAGTACAAAATTGTTGGTAAAGACGAGGCAGATTTAAAACAAAAATTAATCTATTTTAAATCTCCAATTGGAAAGGGTTTGATTGGAAAAAATAAGGGTAATTTAGTTGAAATAACTACGCCAAATGGAGTAAAAAATTTTGAAATTTCTGACGTTAAATACGTTTAGATTTAACTATATCTTCAATTTGATTATTAGATATTTTAAAATTGTTATTTAACCATTTTTCTTCAATTTCTTTAAGTATTGCTCCTAATAACTTGCCTTCTTTCAAATCAAATTTATCAATTAAATCCCTGGCTTTGACTGGTAATACAGGAATTTTAAATTCTAAAAAAAAATTTTTCATATCTATTAGATAGTTTTTATTTTTTTTTGTTGTTAGGATTTTATAATCTAAAATATCAATTAAATTATCTTTTCCATTTTTTAGCAGTATTTTTGATAAATTATCTTTAGTAAAATAATCTTTTATTTTATCATTAGAAAATATTGAATTTAATAAATTAATCTTATTTTTTTCTTTGTTAGATAAATTGTATTTATAAATGAAGTAATCACAATCTTCACTTTTATCTATTAATAGTAATGACAAAATAAAAGAAAAATTTTTTTTTCTTAAAATATCATTGCTTAGTTTATCCAATTTATTTATTTTATTAACATATTTTAACTCAGGGAAAATTAATAAAAATAACTCTTTAGAAATTTTATCAGAATTAATTTTGTAAAAACTTTCGTTAGAAATCATCTTTTTCAATTCTTGTAATTGTCTATCCTTAGAAATTTTTTTTAGACCACTTAGATTTTGTTTTATAATTTTAACAGTCTTTTTGTCATGTTGAATACTGCTATAGCCTAGAAAAAATCTTATATATCGAAGGATTCTTAAGTAATCCTCTTTTATCCTTATTCCTGGGTCTCCAATAAATTTAATTCTTCCATCTTTTAAATCCTTCTTTCCATTGAATGGATCAAATAGATTGCCATCAACATCAGAAAAAATAGAATTTATTGAAAAATCTCTTCTCGATGCATCTTCTAACCAATTTTTGGTATACTCAACTTGTGCATGTCTACCATCAGTTTTCACATCTTTTCTTAAAGAAGTTATTTCAAAATTTTTTTTGTTTATAACTGCTGTAATTGTTCCATGATCAATTCCTGTTTCATAAAAATTAATATTATTTTTTTTTAAAACTTCAATTACAATTTCTGGTTTTAAATTAGTTGATAAATCTATATCATCAACTATTTCATCATTAATCAATTTTCTTACACACCCTCCAACAAATCTTAATTCTGCTTCATCTGAGTAAGTATTGAATAATTTGAATAAATCTTGAATTTCTTTATTTG
>CAZPQL010000131.1:0-1593 GCA_964588725.1 uncultured Rhodobacterales bacterium | reverse complement strand
TATTTCTTTTTGGGCGGCAGTTTTCTGGTCGGCGGCCTGTTGAGCCCTTGAGGCTGCCCTTGCCTCCGCCTCCCTTGCTTTTTGTAAAAGTAAAGTTTTTTTGGTTAAATCTGAGGCTGCTTTATCTCCCTTAAGGTCAACCCCCTTTGCTCCCCGTACAGGTGCAGCACCCCTATCGGTTGTTGACATTGCAATTATACGTTGGGCTCGCCTTTCCCCCGCTTGTCTGGCTTCTGCTAGAGGACCTGTTTTAGCCTGAGTCCCATATTTTGCTTGAGATTCGAATCTACGCAACTCTTTGTACATTCGTGGCTGATCACCCGCCCATCTTTGCTGTATGGCTTTGCGTTGTTCTCTTTCAATTATTCTTTGCTCTGCTGCTCTTACATCGGTTTGAGCCCCTCTTACGCCTCCCGTTCTTGGGCCTCCCGGAGTGGCTTTCGTCCCATGTGTCGCCTGAAGACGCTCCTTATGAGCCACTCTTGCATCGGCATCAGCTTTCCTGATTATTTCACGCTGTCTGTCCTGAGCGGCGCGCTGGTCGGACATTGCTTTTTCTTGTTTTTTCTGTGCCGCCTTTGCTCTTTTTTGTACGTCTTTTTGTTTTTCATAGTCTCTCTTCTGGTCTTGCAGCATTTGTTTTTCTTGAGCACTGTCTCCGCCCATTTGCATCATCATGCCAGCCATCATTAGCCCTGACGTCATACCCATGTAATCAACACTATCTGCGTAATTAGGAACAAATCCTCTCGCGGCCATGCCGGCTCTTGATGGGTCTGGGTGACCCTTAATAGCTTTCAATAATGCTTGACGATTTGGTTCGTCTCGTTTGTTGGCTACTACTGGTCCAGCATAATTTGGAGTATCTACCGTAGTTGAGTAAAGTTGACTTAATGGCAATCCAGAAGCCTCTTTTTCTCTTTTAAATGCTTCAACGAATGAATCCTTGTTGAAACCCGGAATGAACCCCTGCGCCGCACCAAAGTGTTTCATTAATTGATCGTAATTTGATGACGACGGAGAACCCTGAAGAATCTTCATTACATCTTTGCCGAAAATATCTTTCACTGCTGTTGCGCCTGTGCTCCCCTCAAGTCTAATTTCACCTTGAGAAGCTTTTTGCATCCTCTGAAAATCTGCAACTTTTACGCTGTCTATATAGCTATCTAATTTTTTTAGGTCGCCCCCTAAACTTGCTGAAGAGTGGAACTTGCCGGATTTGTCTTTGTATCCGCCGCGAGCAATTCCCTTTTCTATCCCTGACCGTAAAAAATGCAATAGCCCGCCTTCTTTGCCTGAATCGGAAGAGAACAACGACTTATACGACAAGCTACCCCTAGCGTCTCTACCGCTCATTCCTGCGTGAAAACTTGGCTTGAATTCAGCAGGTCCAATTATTTTCCCCCCCTTTAGAGCTAATGCGTCTAAAATTGTTTCCGCCTGTCCCCCTCCTATTTTGCTGAATGGCATAAGCTGCTGACCCGCTCCACGATCAACAAGAGCTTTCTCTAATAAAGAAGAGTGGGTTGCTTCTGCTTTCGCAAAAAATGAGCCCCTAGCGCTATGATTTGTTCCGAGCACCTCAATAGCTCT
>CAZPQL010000130.1:0-1618 GCA_964588725.1 uncultured Rhodobacterales bacterium | reverse complement strand
CGATGAAAATCGTGCTATCCGGGTTGCCGGCGCAAAAGGTTTTGGAGAGGATTGATTATGGCTAACGGAGAAGCGGCAGTGCACGACGACCACGATCACACGCCAAAAGGGTGGCGTAGGTGGCTTCATTCCACCAATCACAAGGACATCGGCACGATGTACCTTGTGCTTTCGATTATTGCGTCCTTTGTCGGCGGGCTGATGTCATTCCTGATTCGGATGGAGCTCCAGAACCCGGGCATCCAATACATTTCCGATTTCCAGTTCTATAACGTTTTGGTTACCGGACATGGCTTTACCATGGTGTTCTTCGTTGTCATGCCGGCGATGATCGGCGGCTTCGGCAACTGGTTCGTGCCGTTGATGATCGGCGCGCCGGACATGGCGTTTCCGCGCATGAACAACATCAGCTTCTGGCTGTTGGCGGCGGCTTTGGTGTTGTTGCTGGTCGCCGCCTTCACCGAAGGCGGCCCAGGCACCGGCTGGACCGTTTATCCGCCGTTATCGAGCATCGATTTCCATCCCGGGGCCGGGGTCGACTTCGGTATTCTCAGTCTGCACCTGGCCGGCGCGTCGTCGGTGCTGGGGGCCATCAATTTCATCACCACCATCCTCAACATGCGCGCGCCGGGCCTGACCATGCACCGCATGCCCTTGTTCGTGTGGGCGATGCTGGTGACGGCGTTTTTGCTGTTGCTGGCGATCCCGGTTCTGGCCGGCGCGTTGACCATGCTGCTGACGGACCGCAACTTCGGCACCACGTTCTTCGATATCGCCGGCGGCGGCGATCCGGTCCTGTGGCAGCACCTGTTCTGGTTCTTCGGCCACCCGGAAGTGTACATCATCATCATTCCGGCCTTCGGTATTATCTCTCAGGTGGTCTCCACATTCTCGAAAAAGCCGGTGTTCGGCTATCTGGGCATGGCCTATGCCATGATTTCCATCGGCTTCGTCGGCTTCATCGTATGGGCGCACCACATGTATACGACCGGCCTGGGCGTTGATGCGCGGGCCTATTTTGTTTCCGCGACGCTGGTGATCGCGGTGCCCACGGGGATCAAGATTTTCAGTTGGCTGGCGACCATGTGGGGCGGGTCCATCGATTTCCGCACACCGATGCTGTTCGCCTTCGGCTTTATCTGGCTGTTCGTCATGGGCGGCGTGACCGGCGTGGCGCTGGCCAACGCCGGCATGGACATAGCTTTCCACGACACTTATTTCGTGGTCGCCCACTTCCATTACGTGATGGCCATCGCGGCAGTGTTCGCCATTTTCGCGGGATTTTATTACTGGTTTGGTAAAATGACCGGCCTGCAATATCCGAAATTCCTGGCCAACCTGCATTTCTGGACCTTTTTCATCGGTGTCAACATTCTGTTCTTCCCGCAGCACTTCCTAGGGATGGCCGGGATGCCGCGCCGTATTCCCGATTATCCGGATGCCTATGCCGGCTGGAACTACGTCAGTTCCATCGGGTCCTACATCACCTTCGCGTCGACGTTGCTGTTTTTCTACATCCTCTGGAAAGCCTTCTCATCCGGTGAGAAAGCGACCGACAATCCGTGGGGCGAAGGCGCGACGACGCTGGAGTGGACGGTGGCGAGCCCGGCGCCGTTCC
>CAZPQL010000129.1:0-1622 GCA_964588725.1 uncultured Rhodobacterales bacterium | reverse complement strand
ATATTGTTTAGTTTTTTTCTTCTTAGTTGTATTTAATCTAGATTTTAATTGCTTTAGTTCGTTTTTCCTACTCGTAATTTTCTGTGATTGTGAATTTCCTGATTTATTTTTATCCTCTGCCATAAAATCACTTTCTTGTCTAGGATTTCTACCATTATTATCTATTATGCGAGTTAATTGTCTAACTAACTTTGACAAATAAGTTAAATCGCAGTCAAGCAAACACGCACTAGTTTGCGTCTTAGAAGATTTAGAGTTAGAGCTTTCCGTTGTGTTCATGATTCTGGTGAAATCACAGTTGGGGACATGGCTGCCTTTGTTGGAAGAAACGAAAGTGGTAAAACTACTATCTTAGTAGCATTAACCCTGCTAAACAGGGATGAAATGGTTTCAGATCTTGATTTGTGTGATGAAATGGTTGAGGAGTTAAAATCAGAAATTAAACTTGTTGAGGGAGAATTTAACTTAAATGAAAATGAGATTGAATTAATTCGTGAGAAATTTCCTACTCTTGATTTAAAAAAAATAACAATTTTTAGAACCAACAAAAATCCTGAAATACAATATGACTTCGGTGATCTTAAACTTGATCAAAAAACAGACATTGGTCTTAAATCTTGGAAAAATCTTACTGAATACATACTAAGTTTTGTTGAGACAATCCCAAATCACATACGTACACAATTAGATACTAAATTTTTGGAAGATCATACATTAAAAGATAAGGAGTTTTTAAGAACAAGGCTAATAGATTTTCACGATAATATTTGTAGCAAAGCATCTAATGAAGAGCAAGTAGTTTCTGAGTGGAAAAAAATTTATGATAAAGTGATGAGTGATTTTGAAAATATTTCGATTGAGAATACGGAAAGAATTCCAATAGAACAGTATATTCTGGATAATTTACATCCACGTTTTGTTTATTTTTCTGATTATAAGAAAATTTTAGGAAACATAAATCTAAACGAATTTGTCAAAGGCTCTACAAGATCTCAAGCTGGTGGGATTGAATTTCTGGAAGAATTTGATAGAACTGAGACTGTTAGAAATTTACTTTATCTGGCAGAATTAGAAATAGAAAAATTAGATGAACTTAAACATAGTCCATCAAAATTAATTAAATTTCTAAATACATCTAGTAAAAAACTTACGGAGCGTCTAAATCCTTCTTGGAAAGGTGAACCAATTAACGTAGAATTAAGATTTAATCCAGGAAATATTTTGAGTGTAGTAATTTCAGATATTCATAAAGATGGAACGATTACCAATATGGGTTTGTTAAATAGAAGAGCGGAAGGTTTCAAATGGATATTCTCGTTTATAGTAAATTTTGCTGCTGAAACGCAAAAAGCAGAATTAAATGAAGCCATTTTGTTATTGGATGAACCTGCTAGAAATCTACATCCAACACAGCAGCGAGGAATATCTGATTTGCTGAAAAATCTTGCAGGATCAAATCAAGTGTTATACGCCACGCACTCACCCTTTATGATATTTGATTATACTCCTGGTAATCTTCTAGTTGTTGAGCTTGATCAGAAAAAACATCTAAGTAGAATCTACTACGATTACTGGAATGCAGATGATGATACACTCACACCAATTCTTTATGGTTTAGCAAA
>CAZPQL010000128.1:0-1629 GCA_964588725.1 uncultured Rhodobacterales bacterium | reverse complement strand
ATAGTTGGGGCGGCTGTTGGCGTATCAAAAGACTTGCAGCAACGAGCCAAGTTGCTGGTTGAAGTTGGAGTCGACGTCTTTGTGCTTGATAGCGCGCATGGAGATTCTAAAGGAGTTGTTGAGGCAGTCAAATTGCTGAAGAAAGACTTTCCAAAGATTGATATCGTTGCTGGGAATGTTGCCACTGCAACTGGTGCTAAGAACCTAGTTGCTGCAGGCGCTGATGCAATTAAAGTCGGAGTTGGTCCTGGATCAATTTGTACCACAAGGATTATTGCTGGAGTTGGTGTGCCGCAACTATCTGCAGTCATGGAAGTAGTGAAAGAAGCTAAGGATATCCCTGTTATCTCAGATGGTGGTGTTCGTTATTCTGGAGATGTTGTAAAAGCTATTGGTGCTGGAGCAAGCACGGTAATGCTTGGCAGTATTTTTGCTGGAACCGAAGAAGCTCCTGGTGAAGTTGAGCTCTATCAAGGCAGAAGTTTTAAAACATACAGAGGCATGGGCTCAATTGGAGCTATGTCTAAGAGAACTGATGCCAATAGATACATGCAGGGAGAAGATATTGATGCAGACAAATTAGTGCCCGAAGGCATTGAAGGCAGAGTACCATTTAGAGGCTGGCTGAAAGATGTCGTTTACCAGTTAGAAGGTGGTCTCAGACAAGGCATGGGTTATACAGGCTCAAAAGATATTGAAGAGATGAAGTCTAAGGTGCAATTTCAGCGAATCACTAGGTCAGGTGTTCTTGAAAGCCATGTTCATGATGTAAGCATTACCAAAGAAGCACCAAACTATAGATCTGACTAATGAAAAAAATACTAGTTGTTGATTTTGGGTCACAGTACACACAGCTTATAGCAAGAAGACTTAGAGAACTGTCCGTTTATTCAGAAGTATGTCCTTGGGACGAAATCCCGGTTTTGGATGATGTGGAAGGGTTTATTTTATCTGGCGGGCCAGAATCATCAAATATTGAAGGCAATCCGACTATTGATAGCCTGATTTTTAATACTAACAAACCTATTTTGGGAATTTGTTATGGCATGCAAGTTCTTGCTCATCAAGAAGCGGGCCAGATTATCAATGAAGGAAAAAAAGAATTTGGCTACGCCAAAATAAATATCAAAGCTGATACAGTTTTGTTCAAAAATATAAGTGACTCATCAGATGTTTGGATGTCTCATGGCGATAAGGTTGAATCTCTGCCGGACGGCTATGCCATTACGGCCACTTCAGATAATTCACCTATTGCTGCCTATGAAAATATCTCAAAAAAATATTTTGGTCTGCAATTTCATCCAGAAGTTACCCATACTGAAAATGGCACTGGGATCATAAAAAACTTTCTTGATATATGTGGTATTGAGCAGAATTGGAGCTCTGATGATATTCTGCAGCAAATAGATGCGGTGGTCGCAGCAGAAGTTAAGGATCAAGAAGTATTATTGGCTTTAAGTGGAGGTGTTGACTCAACAGTACTTGCAGCTGTTTTACATAGAACCTTAGGCAATAGGCTGACATGTGTCATGGTTGACCATGGTTTGCTTAGAAAAGATGAAGCACAAAATGTTGTAACAGGCCTCAAAGAAAAGATAGGCCTTTCGGTTAATTTGGTGAATGCACAAG
>CAZPQL010000127.1:0-1677 GCA_964588725.1 uncultured Rhodobacterales bacterium | reverse complement strand
TGTAGAACAGTAAATGTACGATATTTGTTCTATGCTTACAAAAAAACAAAAAAACTTGCTTTTATTTATAAATAAAAAACTACGATCTAGTGGTGTTTCGCCTTCTTATGAAGAAATGAAAAATTCACTTAATTTAAAATCAAAATCGGGTATTCATAGATTAATTTCAGCACTTGAAGAAAGGGGTTTTATTAGAAGGTTAGCTCATAAGGCAAGAGCCTTAGAAGTTTTAAAATTACCAGAAACAGCTAGTGCTAATGACATTTATAATTCTTTTTCACCAAGTGTTATTAAAGGTGGACTAGACAATGAAAATCCTAACAAGGATATAAATGAAGTTGCAGTTTTAGGTAAAATAGCTGCAGGAACTCCTATTGAAGCCATTCAAAATGAAGTAAGTAAAATTACCTTACCTGAAGAGCTTAGTAAAAATGGAGAACATTTTGGTTTAAAAGTTTCTGGAGATTCTATGATTGAAGCTGGCATCAATGATGGGGATACTGTAATTGTAAAAAAAGCAAATACGGCAAATAATGGACAAATTGTAGTTGCTTTAATAGATGATAATGAAGCTATGCTAAAAAGAATAAGAAAAAAAGGTAAAGTGGTTGCGCTCGAAAGTGCAAATAAAAGATACGAAACTAAAATTTTTGGACCAGATAGAGTAAAAGTTCAAGGTGTTCTCGTATCTTTGTATAGAAACTTCCAATAAAATAGTCTAATAATAATTTATGAGTTTAGTAGCAACAAGATTTGCTCCATCACCAACGGGACCCTTGCACATAGGAGGAATAAGAACTGCATTGTTCAACTGGCTATATTCTAAAAATAAAAAAGGTAAGTTTTATTTGAGAATCGAAGATACTGACAAAGATAGATCAAAGGACGAATTTAAAATACAGATTATACAGTCACTTAAATGGATTGGTATTGAGTATGATGGTAAAGAATATATACAATCCAAAAATATTAATAAACACAAAGAGATTGCCCATGAACTGCTTAAAAATGGATTCGCTTACAAATGTTATTGTTCAGAAGAAGAAATTGAAGAACAAAAAATTAAAGCTAAAAAGGCAAATATGCCATATGTCTATAATAGAAAATGGAGAAACGCTGAAAATTTAATTATTCCAAAAAATATAAAACCTGTAATAAGATTTAAAAGTAAAATTAGTGGCAATAGTATTATTAAAGACCTGGTTCAGGGAGAAATTAATATATCTAACTCAACAGTTGAAGATTTTATAATACTTCGAAAAGATGAAACTCCAACTTATCAATTATCAGCTGTTGTCGATGATAATCAAATGAATATTAGTCATGTTATACGTGGAGATGATCATAAAATTAATACTTTTAAACAAAAACAAATCTATGAAGCTATGGAATGGGAGGTACCAAAATTTGCACACATTCCATTAATACATAGTACGGAGGGCAAAAAACTTTCTAAGCGGGATAATGCTTCAACGTTAGATGATTATATGAAAATTGGTATACTGCCTGAAGCTTTAAGAAATTATTTATTACGTTTAGGTTGGTCATATAAGGATAAAGAAATTTTTACATTAGATGAAAGCATTAAATACTTCAATCTGGAAGCAATTGGTAAATCACCGTCAAAATTAGATATGGAACGTATTTTATCTATTAATGAACATTATATAAAAAATC
>CAZPQL010000126.1:0-1739 GCA_964588725.1 uncultured Rhodobacterales bacterium | reverse complement strand
AGCTGTAATAAGAATGGATTCTGTTCAAGCGGTTATTTTAGAAATTAATGAAATCAGAAGTTAAGAAAAAAAATTAAACTTGAATTAAAAAAAGTGAAGCATGATTAAGTTTTAAAAGAATTTTTTTCGTGCTACTTCTAAATCCTGTAATGTGTCAATTTCACACCAATTACCAGTTACTATCACGGGATAAATTTTATGGTTTTTATCTAATAACTCTTGAATCATGTCAGTAATGTATCCTTGTTGGATTGAGGTTGCTTCATGAAATTTACCTTCATGTTTTTTTATCAATTTCATATATTCACTTTTAAAGATATCAACTCCTTTTTGCGATAATTTCATAATACCTAAAAATTCGCCAAGACTATTATTCTTAAAAAAACCAAATCTTTTTGTTTGATGTCCAATTTTTTTTATCAATCCATCCTCGAGTAACACATTTGCAGCTTGTTCCATTGGGTGTTCTGTCCTATCCACATATGCTTTCCTCCAGTCCATTTCCACTCCAATATTAATATCATTATTTGCATTTTTTATAGAATGAATTATTTTTTCATCAAACACAATATCAGTATATGAAATAATAACATCAGAATTCATACATTCTATAGCTGACATCATAGTACCTAATACATCATGTTCCAAATAATTTGAATCTTGAATATACGTAATATTTTTTATATTAAATTTATTATTGTTTGGGCCCGTCACAACAACAATATCATTGATATCATTTTTTTGTAATGCAATGATTTGTCTTTCTAATAATGTTTTTCCATTAATATCAATTAATGCTTTTGGTGTTTCCCTTGTTAAATCGCCTAATCTCATTCCTGAGCCGGCAGCTAATAAAATCGCTTTCAATTTTTTTTATTTTCTGTATTATTCATAAATCTATTCCTAATTTCTTTTGGTTTTAGTTTTACTCGGCAACTCACGTAATTACTTTTTTTAACTTTCACAACAATCATGATTGGCCCAGACATGATTTTTATTCTTTTCAAAATTTCCCTTAATTTATTTTTATTAGTTACTAGAAACACTTTGTAATTTGACGCTTTTGCTATTTTTTCAATTCTTATCTTTTCAGAATTCGTAGGTTGACCTCCAGTAGATTCATGACTAGAATTGTCAAAAATCACGTGAACAAAATTTTTAGGTTTTAATACTCCAATTGTTGTAATTGATCCTAAATTCATTAAAATATTTCCGTCTCCATCAAAAACATATATCATTTTTTTGGGGTTTTGTAATGCTAAACCCAATCCTATCGATGATGTAAGGCCCATTGATCCGATCATATAAAAATTTGTGGGCTTGTCATCCATCTCAAATAAATCTCTGCTAATGTAACCATTAGCAGAAACTATCACTCTATCCCCAATTTCTTTTGAAATTAATCTAATAGCCTCTTTTCTGATCATAAAGAAACTCTCCTAATTATCAATGCACATGATTCGTTGTTCGATAATTTTTTTAAAGCCCAGTTACAACTCTGTTTCCAATTTTTATCTGTAATTATTTTTCCTTGTAAATCTAAAAGCCTCAAAAGATTAGGCTGGATTTTACCAATCTTTACATGTTCAGGCGCATCTTTTTTTAGATATCCTCTCCAACCTATAAGAAAAATCAATGGAATTTCATACAATTGAACAAGTGAAGTGATCGTGCTAATGGAATTTGCAAATCCTGCGTTTTGCATAAAAACCAACGATTTACTTTTAGATAAAGCAAAT
>CAZPQL010000125.1:0-1764 GCA_964588725.1 uncultured Rhodobacterales bacterium | reverse complement strand
CAGAGTATCTCTGGAGTTCGTTAAGTATTCTTCTCCAATCTGGAAAATATTTAGTCGCAAGCTCTACTACAACTCTTTTGTCATACTTAATATTTTCCTTCTTGAGAATATCTGTCACTCTACCAAAAAACTCTTTCGCAAGAATTGGTTTTTCTTTATTTGGTATTACAAAATCTATTACACTACAACGAGAATGTAACGGTTCAATCAAACGATTCTTATAATTACAAGTAAGAATAAACCCACAGTTTTTATGAAACTCTTCCATGAATCCACGAAGAGCTGGTTGAGTTGATTGTGCGTTAAGATAATCTGCCTCATCAAGTATGATATATTTTCTACCACCACTAAGTGAGACAGTTGATGCAAAGTTTTTAATCTTGGTTCTAAGAACATCAATACCAGACTCCTCTGAACCGTTTATCATGATATACGTTGCACCAATCTGTTCAATCATTGCCTTTGCAACTGTGGTCTTGCCCACGCCCGGCCCACCTGATAACACCAGATTAGGAATACTTTTATTTTTTACATATTCACCAAATGTTTCTTTTAGTTCACTTGGAAGTATGCATGATTCAACTGTGATTGGTCGATACTTCTCTACCCATAAAAAGGTTTCCATAATATATTACTCCTCAAATTAAACTGTATAAGTTGACTCAGGCTCAAGTGCGATACAATATTCAATGTTTTTTGAAACGAAACGACTTATATTTTTTGATGATATTTCAACATCCCAATCTCCATCCATGAGTTTGAGGTTATCTACTTTAAAATAAAATTTAAATTTACCATCACCATCTGTGTTTATATCTGTAGAGTACACGTTTGCAGCACCATTTTTTTTATCTAAAGCATTTAAAAATGTACCATTACTATTTTTTTCAAGAACCATATCAGGAACACCTATCACAGCAGCTGCACGTTTTATATCAGATAATTCACCACCACTCATTTTGAAAGTTATTTCTTTCGAGGGCATTTTTAACATACTTTTTGGACTCGTAACCACCGATGGGTCAGAGTAAAAATATTTTATTCGTCTATTACCCTCAGTCATGGTCAAATACTTATCTTGAAAGTCTAAGGTAGGACTATCAAATAAAGATAACGATGCAAGAAACTCATTTAAATTATAGATTGGAACGTCTTGAGTAAATTCTTCTTCCACCTCTGCTTTTGCAATAATATTTTTCATTGCACTCATGGTCATTAATGTTTTACCTTTTTTTATAACCAAGTTCTGATTGATTGTTGCAAAGTTCTTTAATACTGACTGTGTGTGTTCACTTAACTTCATCATCATTCTCCATATTATTAATGTGTAGTGCAATTATACCATAGTGTAAGACTTTTAGCAAGTCTTTTCTGTTCTTACCATCTTTTTTTCCATATCGTTGTGCATACTTGAGTATGTTACCGATACAAAAACCTTCACCGTGACCACCGTCTATGATAAACTCAGTGGCCTGATATTTGTTGCGACTGTAGTGTTGATCGTATGTTGCATCAATGTACGCTTTCAACTCTAGGAGTGCAACATCCTCATCGTATTTGTAGTGTGACTCTTTCTGTTTCTTTTTCATCATAATGTAAACCTCACTTTAAAATTTGCAAGTAATACTCTTAGTACACCATCTCCACTAAAAGGTATCATTGAATGTTTCAACCAAGATGGAAATAAAATAAATCTACCAACCTGTGGAACTGTAAATTTATCTTGTTTAGGTTTTAGTGTGAAGTGGTCTGCTTGAGTGTTAG
>CAZPQL010000124.1:0-1806 GCA_964588725.1 uncultured Rhodobacterales bacterium | reverse complement strand
GAAGTTCTGGACAATTCGATGGATGAGGCCGTGGCGGGGCATGCGTCGCGCATCGAAGTGGAATTGCACGCCGATCATTCGGTTACAGTGCGCGACAACGGACGGGGCATTCCGGTGGATCCGCATCCAAAATTTCCGGACAAATCCGCATTAGAGGTTATTCTGTGCACCCTGCATGCCGGCGGCAAGTTTTCCGGCAAGGCCTATCAGACGTCCGGCGGTTTGCACGGGGTCGGTGTGTCGGTGGTCAATGCATTGTCCGATTTTGTCCGCGTGGAAGTGGCGCGGGATAAACAACTGTTCAGCCAGGAATTTTCCCGGGGCATCCCCACCGGTTCTGTCGTGGCCGAGGGGGCGACGCAAAACCGGCGCGGCACGACGATCACCTTTCACCCGGATGGCGACATATTCGGCACACTGAAATTCAAACCGGCGCGTCTGTTCAAAATGGCGCGGTCCAAGGCCTATCTGTTTTCCGGGGTGGAAATCCGCTGGAAATCTCAGGTCGATGATGGCGAGACGCCGCCCGAAGCAACGTTTCATTTTCCCGGCGGTCTGGCTGATTATCTGGGCGAGACTCTGGGGTCGGCGGCGACATATGCCGACCGTCCCTTTGCCGGCAAGGTCGAATTTGCCGACAAATTCAACGAGCCAGGGTTTGTCGAATGGGCGATCAACTGGACCCCCAGCCGCGACGGTTTCATCCAGAGTTATTGCAACACGGTCCCCACGCCCGAGGGTGGCACACACGAGGCCGGGTTCTGGGCTGCCATCCTGAAAGGCATCCGGGCCTATGGCGAACTGCTGGGCAACCGCAAAGCCGCCGCCATCAACCGCGACGACCTTGGCTCGGGTGGCTGTGCGCTGATCTCGGTATTCATCCGCGAGCCTTCTTTTGTCGGCCAGACCAAGGACCGGCTGTCGACTGAAAGCGCCCATAAAATGGTTGAAAATTCGGTGCGCGATCATTTTGACAACTGGTTGGCGGCCGACACCAAATCGGCCGGCGCAATATTGGATTTGCTGGTGCTGCGCAGCGAGGAACGCCTGCGGCGGCGGGCCGAGAAAGAGACCGCGCGCAAATCGGCGACAAAAAAGCTGCGGCTGCCGGGCAAGTTGACCGATTGTTCATCCAAAGCGCGCAAAGGGACCGAGTTGTTTATTGTCGAGGGCGACTCGGCTGGTGGCTCGGCCAAAATGGCGCGAAATCGCAAGACGCAAGCCCTATTGCCCCTGCGCGGCAAGGTGCTGAATGTGCTGGGCGCCGCCAGTGGCAAGATCAACTCAAACGCCGAAATTTCCGATCTGTGTCAGGCGCTTGGCGTCGGCATGGGCACCAAGTTCAACATCGATGATCTGCGCTATGACAAGGTGATCATCATGACCGATGCCGATGTCGACGGCGCCCATATCGCCGCGTTGCTGATGACGCTGTTTTATACCCAGATGCGCCCGCTGATCGATGCCGGGCACCTATATCTGGCCTGCCCGCCCCTGTACCGGCTGACCCAAGGCGCCAAGCGGGTTTATGTGGCCGATGATGCCGAAAAAGACCGGCTGATGGCGGTCGGGCTGGGCGGCAAGGGCAAGATCGACATGCAGCGGTTCAAGGGCTTGGGCGAAATGGACGCCAAAGACCTGAAAGACACCACGATGAACCCGGCTTCGCGGACACTAATCCGGGTGACGATTGACGAGGACGAGCCGGGGGAAACCGGTGATCTGGTGGAGCGGTTGATGGGCAAGAAGCCGGAGCTGCGGTTTCAGTACATTCAGGAGAACGCGCAGTTTGTGGAAGGGTTGGAT
>CAZPQL010000123.1:0-1838 GCA_964588725.1 uncultured Rhodobacterales bacterium | reverse complement strand
TTTGAACACGCGGTTGAAGAAGGCGACATCTGGCGTATGTGTCAGGTTAAAGACGAGCCTATCCGTGACTGGGTTAAGCTTGCCGTTAATCGCTCACGTTTAAGTGGCATGCCTGCCGTATTCTGGCTCGATAAAAACCGTGCCCATGATGCGCAATTGATCAGTAAAGTTGAGACTTACTTAAAAGAGCACGACACCGATGGTTTGGATATTCAAATCATGTCGCCTGAAGAAGCAACACGCCACACGTTGAAGCGCGTGAAAGAAGGCAAGGACACGATCTCAGTCACGGGTAACGTATTACGTGATTACTTAACGGACTTGTTCCCGATCCTTGAGTTGGGCACTTCTGCGAAAATGCTCTCGATTGTCCCATTGATGAACGGTGGCGGTTTATTCGAAACTGGCGCGGGTGGTTCAGCACCCAAACACGTACAACAATTTGTGGAAGAGAACCACTTACGTTGGGATTCATTGGGCGAATTCCTTGCGTTGGCTGCTTCACTTGAGCATCTCAGCCGTGCGACCGACAACCGTCGTGCACAGATTTTGGCTGATGCGCTTGATAATGCGACCGCGAAGTTCTTGGAAGAGAACAAATCGCCTTCGCGTAAAGTGGGTGAGATTGATAACCGCGGCTCGCACTTCTACTTGGCAATGTATTGGGCTGAGTCTCTGGCTAAGCAAACTGAGGACAAAGAGCTTCAAGAGCGCTTTGAGAAACTCGCTGCAGCTATGCAGAAGAACGAGCAAGCCATCATGGACGAATTGAACGGTGTTCAAGGCAAGCAAGTCGAGATCGGTGGTTACTATCAGCCAGACGCTGATAAGGTATCTGCTGCTATGCGCCCATGTTCAGTATTGAACGAGACGCTCGCAAGCTTATAATGAACATAAGGTTGTGATAGAAAGCAGGCTGCGGCCTGCTTTTTTTATGTCTAACTGTTGAGGAACACACGTGAGTGAACAAAATTATCTACTAAAACTAAGAGCACAGTGTTTAAAGCTGCCGTTGGGGGCGCGTATCTTCTCCATGATGTTCGCTCGCAAAGCGCCTTACTTTGCTTCGATAAAGCCGCTAGTCACTGAGCTTGAGCCTAACTTTTGTCAACTGACGTTTAAAAAACGCAAAGCGGTTGAAAATCATATTGGTACCGTACACGCGATTGCTGTATGTAATGGCATGGAAATGGCGATGGGGGCATTAGCTGAGGCGTCCATTCCTAAGCACTTACGTTGGCTGCCTAAGGGCATGCAGGTTAATTACTTGGCTAAGACAAACAGTGATGTGCGCATTGAAGCGAAAGCGACAGAGCAAACATGGCAAGTTGGCGATCAGCCTATCGAAGTCACTGCCTATCGAGACGATGGTACTGTGGTGGCCGCAGGGCATATTACGATTTATGTTTCGGAAAAGCCGGTAAAGCCTAAGTCATAAACCATTAAAAAAGGGGCCGAAGCCCCTTTTTTAATGATGCGATACATCTCCCTTTACGGTTTATTGACTGGCTCATTAGCGTCAATAACCGCACCTGGATGATCATCGTTGTCAGCTTCACCGTCGTCTGGTGGCAGCTTTTCCCACTACGAGTGAAGAAGGCGAGAACGAATACTACCGCACCCACACTGACACCGAATAGGAATATCGTCCAGTAGAGCTCTGGCATGGCTTGAGGGTTTTCAGGATCAAGACCACCTGCTAACAAGCCAGCAATTAAGTTACCCATCGCATAGGTCAGTACGAATACGCCCATTAACTGGCCCGCCATGCGTTTTGGCGACAATTTACTGACGGCACTTAATGCGACAGGGCTCAAGCATAGTTCACCCACGGTGTG
>CAZPQL010000122.1:0-1877 GCA_964588725.1 uncultured Rhodobacterales bacterium | reverse complement strand
CGTTCATTGACCGCGGCGTGACAAAACTGAGGATTACGGGCGGCGAACCTTTGGTGCGCCGTGACATCATGACCTTTTTCCAGTCGATTTCGCGGCACCTGCGAACCGGCGCGCTCAAGGAACTGACGCTGACAACCAACGGCACGCAGCTTGACCGGTACGCGGATCAACTGGCTGCGGCTGGCGTAAAGCGGATCAATGTTTCGCTCGACACGCTGGACGCCGAGAAATTCGCGCGCATCACACGCTGGGGGCGGCTTGAACAGGTGATGAGGGGGATCAGGGCCGCGAAAGAAGCCGGTCTTCGCATCAAGATCAACACCGTCGCGCTGAAAGGGTTCAATGAAGACGAGCTTGAAACCTTTGTCGCGTGGTGCGGCGACGAGGGGCACGACCTGACCTATATCGAGGTCATGCCTATGGGGGATATGGGGGAGTTGGATCGCATCGGACAGTTCTGGTCGCTGAAAGACGTACGGGCACAGATAGAACAGCGTTGGCAATTGAGCGATACCACCGAAACAACCGGCGGACCGGCGCGCTATGTCCGGCTGGCCGAGACCGGGCAGAAAATCGGGTTCATCACCCCGCTCAGCCATAATTTTTGCGAAAACTGCAACCGCGTGCGCGTGACCTGCACCGGCGAGATTTACCAATGCCTGGGGCAGGAAAACTGCGTGGACCTCAGAGAACCGTTGCGTGCCGACCAAACGGATGAGGCCTTGAACGCGGCAATTGCCCGCGCCATCGGGGAAAAACCCAAAGGTCATGATTTCGATTATTCCACCGGCAAGGCCGATGGGCAGATGAGCCGCCATATGAGCCATACGGGTGGATGAGGTGTGACCGTTATATTGCAGGAGCAGGATTTCAAACCGGATCAGGTGCAAAAGGACCATCTGATCACCTCTGACAAAACGGGGGCCACGGTTTGTTTTACCGGATTGGTCCGGCAAGATAGCGACGGCAGTTTGCAATCAATGGCGCTGGAACATTATCCGGCCATGACCAAGCGGGCCTTGGAGCGGATCGAAGATGAGGCCCGAAACCGGTTTGATCTGATCGACCTGGTTATCCTGCACCGCTATGGCAAGCTTTTGCCTGGTGAGCGTATCATGATGGTCGCGACAGCCTCGGCACATCGCAGCGAAGCGTTCAGGGCGGCTGAATTCCTGATGGATTTTCTGAAAACCGACGCACCCTTCTGGAAGAAAGAGGAGCGCTCGGCAGGCGCAAGCTGGGTGCGGGCATCGAAAAGTGACGACGCGCAACGCGACCGGTGGTCGGCATGACCGCCGCCGAAACCAGCGAGGCGGATTATCTCGAGCGCTATGCGCGGCACATCCTCTTGCGTGAGGTTGGCGGCGTTGGACAAAAACGGCTTTCTGATGCGCGTGTTCTGGTGGTCGGGGCTGGGGGGCTGGGCGCACCCATTTTGCAATATCTGGCGGCCAGCGGTGTTGGAACGATCGGAATTGTCGACGATGACACGGTGTCGCTGTCAAACTTGCAACGGCAAGTCATCTTTCGCGCTGGCGATATTGGCGCGCTGAAAACCACAGCGGCAACGCGCTACATTGGCGACCTCAACGCAGGCGTGAACGTCGTTGCGCATGATCTGGCGCTGAGCGCGGAAAATGCCGGTCAGGTGGTTCAAAATTATGACATCGTGCTGGATGGCACCGACAATTTTGCGGCGCGCCGCGCCGTCAATGCAGCCTGCGTGCGCAAAGGAATCCCACTTGTCAGTGGTGCGATCAGCCAGTGGGAAGGGCAAATCACGCTTGTCGACACAGCGCAGGAAACACCCTGTTTTAACTGCATATTCCCCAACGAACCCGCGCCCGGAACCGCGCCAACCTGCGCCGAAGGCGGGG
>CAZPQL010000121.1:0-2046 GCA_964588725.1 uncultured Rhodobacterales bacterium | reverse complement strand
CAGTCCCTATCGTTAATCCCGATACAGGTGAAGTGCGTTATCATGCACAAATCTTCGTTGCGACCTTGGGCGCGACCAACTACACGTATGTTGAAGCGGGCCGTTCGCAGCGTGAGGAAGATTGGATAATGGCGCATGTGAGAACGTTCCGCTACCTTGGCGGTGTCCCTCGTTTACTTGTGCCGGATAACCTGAAGTCAGCCGTTACTAAAGCCCACCGTTACGCGCCCACACTGAATGAAAACTACGCAAAAATGGCGCGGCATTACGGCTGCGCCATTGTGCCTGCACGGCCTTACAAACCCAAGGATAAAGCCAAAGCAGAAAATGCAGTACTGATTGTTGAGCGCTGGATACTAATGCGATTGCGACGGGAGTGCTTTTACACCTTAGCGGGGCTTAACGCACGCATCAAAGTGTTAATGGAGGAGCTGAATAATCGGCCACAACGATTACATCCAGGCTCTCGGAAAGAGCAGTTTGAACTGCTCGACAAGCCAGCCTTGATGCCATTGCCTTGCACCACGTATGAGTACATCGACAGTAAACGGGCGAAGGTTGGGCCTGATTACCATGTGTTGTACCAAAAACACGCTTACTCTGTACCGCACACCTTAGTGGGCAACACGGTGACCATCGAGGCAAGTGGCAGTGTGGTCAGCATATATCATCACAATCAACTGGTGACACAGCACGCTAAATCAGCAAAAGACGGTGGCTTCTCAACCCAGAAAGAACACATGCCCGATAGCCATGTAAAACAACGCTTCAGTGCAGAGCGCTTACTGCACTGGGCCGAGAATATCGGTGTGGGTACACGCGGTGTCGTGCAGTGGCACATCCATAGCCGACAACACCCAGAGCAAGCGATTAAAAGCTGCCTAGCCATTTTAAATCTCACTAAACAGCATGGTGCTGCGCGACTTGAAGCCGCTTGCCAAAAGGCATTGCTGCTAGAACGCCCGCACAGAAGCGTAGTAATGAACTTACTCAAACATCACCAAGAAAGTGTACCGAGCACGGCGGTCGAGCATGATGAACAACCTGTTACCCACCACAACATCCGCGGCCAACATTACTATCAATAGGACAACTCATGACACAATCTCAACTACAAGAGCAACTGCGTAGCTTACGGCTTGGGCACTTCGCTCAAGCGTTACTGCAACAGCAAAGCCAAGCGACAACCTACGACGAGATGAGCTTCGAAGAACGCTTGGGATTACTGGCACAGCACGAAATTCACTGTCGTCAAGACAGCAAAGTGAAGCGTTTACTGCGCCAGGCAACCTTGCGCTTAGAAGCTCACGCCAGCCGATTGGAATACCGCGCAGAGCGCGGTCTACGCAAAGATAAAGTCGCCACACTGCTGAGCGGCCAATACTTACATCACGCCCATAACATTATCGTTACTGGTGCAACAGGGTGCGGTAAAACGTACTTCGCTTGCGCATTAGCCAGGCAAGCCTGTGAGCAGCATCATACAGTGCGATATTACCGACTTGGGAAGCTTCTTGATGAGCTGAATATCGGTCACGCCGATGGCAGTTATCGACAACAGCTTGCCCAACTCGCTAAGAAAAAACTGCTCATCCTGGATGACTGGGGCATGGAAAAACTAAATGCACGACAAGCTAATGACTTACTCGATGTAATGGAAGAGCGCTATCAAAACACTAGCACTATCATAGCGAGCCAACTACCTGTTACCGAATGGTACAAACTCATCAGCAATCCCACTGTAGCAGATGCATTACTCGACCGTTTACTGCACAACAGTCATCGAATTGAACTGGCTGGAGAATCGATGAGAAAACTAGACCAATCCGATCACTTAAGGTAAAACTGGCAAGGACGAAAAAGAAGAAGAAAAAGTGATCGGATAAAACCGAAACGACCGATCGGATTCACCGAAATACGCACCATCAACTCCAGTTCACTCAATAACCATCGCTTTCAATAAGCAAAATAACTTTAAAATAGGGTTTACCCCCTTTAACTTTTTATTACTTTTTCTATCTATTTCTAATGTGCATAGTTTTGACT
>CAZPQL010000120.1:0-2159 GCA_964588725.1 uncultured Rhodobacterales bacterium | reverse complement strand
ATATTTCTTTTTACCTGGTCCCATGATATTATTGACATAATCTTTTTCTTTTATTATAAATAGTGTTTATTAGTTAAAATTATTTTATTATTTTAAACAGTCTTGTATTTCGGGTAAATAGGTTAATAACCTTATAACTTTATACCTCTCCTGACCGATACAATGAGTTAAAAAGTTTTTACGATTTTCAGCAGTACCAGGTTTACCAGGCATAATTGATTCATGGTTTTCCCCACTAGTCAACATAGGGATTGCTACATTATCCCAACACGGTTGTGATATCTGGTGTAAATATAAATCTTCAGTTTGTTTTACACCACTATCTTTCCAGTCCCCACCTTTACCTTTTTCTGTCATATCTGTAAAACACTTCTCTAATTCCTTACGTGACTTTTGTGTAGGTTGTGATTGTTCATTAATGATTCCCATTAACTCTTTCGTTCTAAGTAATTGTTCTTTTAATATATCCATAATAAAGTTGTTTATTATAAATATAATGTGACTATAAAAAAAGGGTGGTATAAAACGGACGGGTCCGGGTTCCGCCGGTCCGACGAAGTCGGGTCGGGTTCGGTCGGGGCAAGGTAGCACTAAAGGGTATTATTCATCCAGTAGGTCTATAATCCAAAATATAAATTTAAAGACTAAAAAGGCCCCTAAAAAAAGAAGTATAATTATTTCCGGATTCGGTATCATATCGTTATATATTCTTGTGCGGTTTGAAGAGTGCAAATATTTCTAATCCTGCACCTTCGGTGGGGTTGGAGGGTGAGACCACAAAATCCCCTATAACGGGTTCCCCGGGGGGTATTAATATTATAAAGTGCAAAAAAAAGAATAATGGAATCCCTATAGTAAACATAAGTGGTTCCTATATAGGTTTAATAGTAACCTCCAAAGGGGTCATTCAGGTCCACGGGATTTTCTTTTTTATCCACCTCTTTAAGATATTCTTCAATCTTTTTTAGGTTATCCAACACACATGGTTTATCCATGGATGCTTCACAACAATCATCAACACTCTCAAATATTTTCTTTAAATTATAAAGAGCTTCTTTTACTGTTAGTTTATCTTCTTTTCCCATAGGTTAAAGATAAGAATAAATTATTCAAAGGTATAGCTCAATTTTCCTAAAATTTTTGTAGAAATTTTTTAGAGGGGTTTAGCAGCTAAAATAAAAAATCGCTTATATTTCGGGGAAGGCTCTGACCCCCTTTATACCCGCCGCTAAAACCCATATATAAGAGGGGATACGGACAGGGGGGGAGGCCCCCATAAATAGGGGGCTAAAGCAGGGGCTTTATATAGGGGGCTTATATTGATAATATTATATGTATAATATATACTCCCCTCCCTCCCTATAGGGATATTATATATAGGGGTAGCCATAGTTTTTGTGCCATTATTATTATCCTGTGTTTTTAGAATGATTCTAAATAAGCCCAGGTAGTGGATAGTGTCAAATCTTTTTACTATATTTGTTTGGCCACTTCATATTATTTTCTTATCTTTGTAGTATGAAAAACATAGACAACAAACAACTTAGGAAGCTTATCAGAGGTAAGAGGTTTAAGACCACAGTGAAGAACTGGGGTACTAAGTATACAACCTACGAGTACCGTATCACTAATATTAAAATGTCCTATGGTAAGGAGAACCCAACCACTACAACTCAAAACTGGAGAACCACTATAATTAATCTAGTTTGTTCAGGTCAGACAACAGAGTATAGAACTAAGAAGAGAAGACCGGGTGGTCCTAGTCTAACTGAGGAAGAAAGAATAGACAGAAGATATAATCCTATTGTTAAAGATTGTATGGCAGAATACGGTGAGTGGCATTACAGTCTTGGATGGGGTGGAGACCCTAGACGACCAAGACGTGATATAAGATACTCTTTGATAAGTGATGATTACTATCGTAATAACAATAGAGCTGATGACCTCCGTAACTTCCTAAAGTTGATTGGTATCTCTGGTGAGATTAAGATTGGAACTATTAAGTTGGTGCCTACAGACACAGTATAACTATCCGAGGCCTTAGTGCCCTTTACATAAATCCCCTCTACAGTAATTTTGTAGGGGGTTTTCTTTTTTCTGGGGTCTTATTTAGAATTAGACTTGATAAGCGTTTTGTTCTTACTACTGTAAGACCCGCC
>CAZPQL010000119.1:0-2310 GCA_964588725.1 uncultured Rhodobacterales bacterium | reverse complement strand
GGTGTGCGTTACGGCGGGCAGGGGCTTGAAATGGCGGTGCGGATGAACACCGACGCGCTGGATACGCTGACCCGCGCCCGCCAGCCGCAGCTTTGGGCACGGGCGCAAAACAACCTTGGTGCCGCGCTTACGCAACAGGGCAGGCGCACGGGCGGCGCGGCGGGCAATGATCTGCTGGCGCAGGCCGTCACCGCCTACCGTGACGCGTTGAACGTGTACACGCAGGACGCGCATCCGGTGGACTGGGCGATGACGCAAAACAACCTTGGTGCCGCGCTTACGCAACAGGGTCTCCGCACCGGCGGCGCGGCGGGCAATGAACTGCTGGCGCAGGCCGTTACCGCCTACCGCGACGCGTTGAACGTGTACACGCAGGACGCGCATCCGGTGGACTGGGCGACGACGCAGGAGAATCTGGCGATCTTCTATCTGGCGATGGCGCAGCGCGACGGATGCGTCGACCCGCGCGCAAAGCTGCAGCGCGCGCTAAAACATGTAAAGGCGGCTTTGACAGTATTTGATCAGGATCACATGCCTTTCAATTTCAACAAGGCCACCGAAGTGCGCGACACGATAATCGCGGCTTTGGGCTAAGCGGCCACGCAGGGGGCCGGGGCGCGCGCCGCCCGCTTTTGCAATTGCATTTTTGCGCCCCATGGCGCACACCCGTTTCAGTCAAATAACGGGGCGGGACATGGGCCGGATCGACGATAAATTTGCCAGTTTGAAGGCGGGCGGAAAACCGGCGTTTGTCACCTATGTCATGGCCGGTGACCCGACCTATGAGCAGTCTCTTGAGGTGGTCAAAGGCCTGCCGGCGGCGGGTGTCGACATCATCGAACTGGGGCTGCCGTTTACCGATCCCATGGCCGACGGGCCAACGATTCAACTGGCGGGACAGCGGGCACTGGCCGCTGGCATGACGCTGAAGAAAACCCTGCAACTGGCCGCCGCGTTTCGCGAAACCGACACCACCACACCGATTGTGCTGATGGGCTATTACAACCCGATCTACAACCACGGCGTCGCGGCGTTTCTGGATGATGCCAAAGCCGCCGGTATCGACGGGCTGATCGTGGTGGATCTGCCACCCGAAGAAGACAGCGAGCTGTGCATTCCCGCGCAAAAGGCCGGGCTAAATTTTATCCGTCTGGCGACGCCGACCACCGATGCTGCGCGCCTGCCCAAAGTGCTGCAAAACACCTCGGGGTTTCTGTATTACGTTTCCATTACCGGAATCACCGGCGCGGCCGAGGCCAATGCTGCCGCCGTCGCCCCCGAAGTGGCGCGCATCAAGGCGGCCACTGACATTCCGGTCTGCGTCGGATTTGGCATCAAAACGCCTGCCAGTGCACAAGCCATGGGCAGGGTCGCCGACGGGGTGGTCGTGGGGTCGGCGATTGTTGCGCTGTTGGGGGATGGAAAATCCGCCGGTGATGTGCTTTCGTTCGTGAAAGACTTGGCCGATGGCGTCCACTGCGCCTGAGCGACGGGGGCACCATGGCAACCATCACCTGCATCGACGACCTGAAGGCGCTGTACCGCAAACGCGTGCCAAAGATGTTCTACGATTACGCCGAAAGCGGTGCATACACCGAGCAGACATTTCGTGAAAATACCTCGGATTTTGCGCGCATTCACCTGCGCCAGCGTGTGGCGGTGGACATGTCGGGACGCTCGACCGCATCGCAGATGATCGGGCAGGATGTGGCGATGCCCGTCGCGCTGGCCCCGGTCGGCATGACCGGGATGCAAAGCGCTGACGGTGAGATCAAAGCCGCCAAAGCCGCCGAGGCTTTCGGCGTGCCGTTTACCCTGTCGACCATGAGCATCTGTTCGATCGAAGACGTGGCCGAAAATACATCCACGCCGTTCTGGTTTCAGCTTTACGTTATGAAGGACCGCGAATTCATCAACCGGCTGATCGACCGCGCCAAGGCGGCCAATTGTTCGGCTTTGGTATTGACGCTGGATTTGCAGATATTGGGGCAGCGGCACAAAGACATCAAGAACGGGTTGAGCGCACCGCCCAAACTGACCGTCGGCAACATGATCAATATCGCCAGCAAGCCACGGTGGGCGCTGGGAATGCTGGGCACGCGGCGGCGGGATTTTCGCAACGTTCTCGGCCACGTCGAGGGTCTGAAAACAATAGGCGAGCTTGGCGCGTGGAGTGCCGAACAGCTTGACCCGACGCTCAACTGGGACGACGTGGCGTGGATCAGGAAACGCTGGGGCGGGCCGTTGATCCTGAAAGGCATTCTGGATGTCGACGATGCCAGGCGTGCGGTCAAAACCGGCGCTGACGCG
>CAZPQL010000118.1:0-2331 GCA_964588725.1 uncultured Rhodobacterales bacterium | reverse complement strand
TTACATGAAAGCATTTTAAATTTAGTTGGGTTTGCAATTGGTATTACAATTGGGTGCATTTCATATTTTGGTTTCAAAAATACTGGCAGCCCTACATTATTCAGATTATCAATAGCTTTTTTTGCTATCGGGATTGGTTTTGGAATTCTAGCACTTGGATATATTCTTGATGACATGGTTACGCAAACAGGAAAGATCAATCGTGGTATTACAACACTTGGAGTTGCTTCTCAAGCAGTAGGATACTGGTTTATTGCGTTTTCTCATACAATCAAAACTTTCTTTCCCAAATCAAAATATCTTAGGTCGGTGGGAATCATGCCATTATTTTTAGTGTCGTTTGTTTCCATCGAGCACATACTACGTGCTGTTTCATTCATTTTGTTGGTATACGGTTCAATAGAAACCATGATATCATATTTTAATGGAAGAAAAAAGGCTACACTTTTTGTTGCCATAGGCTTGGGTCTTCTAGGATTTGGAGAATTTGTCAGCTGGTATTCATTTGTATTTCCAGAAACTATTTTGTATGTTGGCTCAATTCTTATAAAAATTTGTGGCCTGATATCATTAGGCATTCCGATACTAAAAATTCCGCTACGAAAGGTTACATTTGATGAAAATGTATAGATCTTAGATTATAATAGTAAGATTACGAAGGTTGTCAAAATATTTTATCTTCATGGTATACTGAAAAATATTGTTCTAGATCATATACTAAAAATAACAGCAATATGAAGGAGCATGGTCTCATATAGAACACATATCAAAATAGTTGGGGAAATTTTAGACACAACTACGTACAGTGTTGACGAACGTGAGGGTACAAGTATTACACAACTAATAAGAAAGGCAAATATTTCACATGGTAGACTTTCAACAATTTTGAATAATTTAGTATCACAGGGTCTTTTAGAACAAGTTAACTCAAAAGGATCCTGTAGATATAAAATCAGTTCGTCTGGTCAAGAATTTCTTTCAGCATACAAAACTTTTAGGGATTTCTCAGAGGACTTTGGATTAACTATTTAGTTAGAAACAATTTATTAAAAACTGTTAAAACTTGAGAGTTTCATGCACTGATTCAGATATCAAAGTAGCAATTAAAAAAATCAAAGATGGTGGAATTATAGTTTTCCCCACTGATACTGTTTACGGTATAGGATGCGATCCATATAATAAAAAGACAATATCACGTTTGTATGAAATAAAAAAAAGAAAAAAAACAAAACCGTTTCCTGTACTGGGTGTATCTAAAACGGAATTAGAAAAAATTGCAGAGTTCAATACGCTAGAGGAAAAAATCGCAGAAAAATTTTGGCCTGGCCAGGTTACTTTGGTATTAAAAGTAAAAGATGAAAAAATTCGGCAATCACTGTGTCTTGATAAAAAAATTGCTGTACGTGTGCCTAACAACCAATGTGTTTTATCACTTCTTAAAGAGTGTAAATTTTTGGTAGGAACAAGTGCTAATATTTCTGGTACTACCCCATTCACTGATCCTAATGAGTGTAGTAAGAATCTAACCAGATATGACTTGCTGATTGACGGAGGAATCATTCCAAGCCAAAGTGAATCAACAATTGTTGAAATTGTGGGAGATGACATTAAGATTCTAAGAGAGGGTAATGTTCCAGAAAAGGAGATAAGAAAACTTAATTGAATCTGTTCATTACCTGTGCAAGAAGCCTAGAACCAGAAACAGAAAATGAGATAAGGAAAATAATAAACGAATCTGGTGATCAGAAACCAGAAATTTACAAAAGTAACATGAGAGGCATTTTATTTGTTAATACAAACATAGAGGCATCAAAAATTATAGACTGTGTAAAAGTAAAGATAAAGGATGAACCTTGGTCTGTACGATACTGCCTCAGAATAATTCCTATTCAGCTTGAGTGTGACACGGACATAGAAAAAATAAAACAAAATATACTAAAACTGAAAAAGACCGTGCAGAAAGATGATTCTTATCGAGTAACAATTGAAAAGAGAAATTCGGATATTTCATCGCAGGAAATGATTACTGAAATTGCAAGCCTATTTTCAAATAAAGTTTCATTAGATATGCCTGACTGGGTTGTATTAATTGAAATATTTGGAAATAAAACTGGTATATCAATTTTAAAGAATAGTAGAATGTTTAGTCTAGAAAAATCAAAGCGGGAATCAGAATAGTAACGCAGCCCTTTCAACAATAATATCTTCTAATGGATTTTTTGAAGAAATTACAGATGCTTGTTTTTTGTACGTTTTAAATTGTTTTTTCAGATACTGGTGATTACTTTTGGAAAATTGTTTTGAATTAAGTGATGGTTTAAGTTCTGAGTA
>CAZPQL010000117.1:0-2446 GCA_964588725.1 uncultured Rhodobacterales bacterium | reverse complement strand
GAATGAACAGCCGGTCAGCCACCACCTGACATTTCAGGAGGCGGCAAAGGAGGCGGACAAAATCCGGCGCAACGACAGGAGCCATTCTTACGGCGTCGGCATGAATTGAGGGCCTCCCCTCCCATCCGTTATTGCCGCCGTCTCGTTGGGGCGGCGGTTTGCTATTCTGCCCTCATGATCCGTATCGCCTCAAACAGTCGGCGCAGAACGAAACTCCTGAGCATCGAGATCAGCGCAAAAATACCGCCCATTTTCAAGTTCTGCGCCAGCGTTGCCTGCAAACCAAATACCGGAAACACCAGTATCTGTGTGACCACGGCGACGCCATACCCGACGACGACATTGGTGATCGCCTCGATCATCGACATCAGACGGGTCTGTTTGAACCGCCCCGGGTTTACTGGAGAGTAAAACTCTCCAAGGATGGACCCTATGACACAGAGAAAACCTACCCCGACTTACACGGCTGAGTTTCGCGAACGCGGCATTCGGCTTTTCAAAGAAAACCGCGGCAATTATTCAAGTGATAATGCAGCGTACAAGGCCATCGGATCAAAGCTGGGTTGCTCGCCCGATAGTTTGCGGGCTTGGTGCCAGCAATTGGAACGCGACAGCGGAAAGCGCAGTGGGTTGACCAGCGATGAGAAAGCGAGGCTCAAAGCTCTGGAGCGTGAGAACCGTGAACTTCGCCAAGCCAACGAGATCCTGAAGAAGGCATCTGCATATTTTGCGCAGGCGGAGCTCGACCGCCCGTTTCGCAAATGGTGAATTTCATTGCAAATCATCGTGATGTTTTTGGTGTCGGGCCGATCTGCAAGGTTTTGCCGATTGCACCGGCAACGTATTATTCGCGGGTAGCGATATTGCGCAATCCTGAATTGGCATCTGATCGTGCAAAGAGTGACGTGATTGATTGCGAGGATATCAAGCGTATTTTCAAGGCAAGTGGCAAGCGTTATGGGGCTCGCAAGGTTTGGCATGGCTTACGACGCGAGGGCAAAGATATCGCCCGCTGCACTGTGGAACGCCTGATGAATGCCTTGGAAATACAGGGCGTTGTTCGGGGCGGAAAGGTCATCACCACTAGTCCTGACGCAGCCCAGCCATGCCCGGATGACAAGGTGAACCGGGAGTTTGTTGCGTCGATTCCAAACCGGCTCTGGGTCTCTGATTTTACATATGTTTCCAGTTGGCAGGGTATGGTTTATGTGGCTTTCGTCATCGATGTTTTTGCTCGCAAGATCGTTGGCTGGCGCGTATCCACCTCGATGACCACCAGCTTTGTACTGGATGCCTTGAACCAGGCAATTTGTCAGCGATGCCCGTCCGAAGCTGATAATTTGATCCATCATTCAGACCGCGGTTCGCAATATCTGGCCATAAAATACACCGAACGATTGGCTGAATCCGGGATCGATCCTTCCGTTGGCAGTGTTGGCGATTCATACGACAACGCGCTGGCCGAAAGCACGATCGGCCTGTTCAAAACAGAAGTCATCAACTTCCTCGGCCCATGGAAATCTGTGGGCCAGGTCGAATGGGAAACCCTGAAATGGGTGAACTGGTACAACACCGAACGCCTGCACAGCGCAATTGGTTATATCACGCCACAAGAAGCAGAGGAGGCATTCTATGCAAACCTGAACACACTTGATAAAGTGGCCTAAGATTTGAACGAAACTCTCTCCGGCAAACCCGGGGCGGTTCAGTTTCATGCCACCTCACGTTCGATTTTGATTTCCTCAAAGCTGCGCCCATCATCCTCAAGCACCGCCGCTTGCCCCGTGAGCCGCTGCCAACGCTCGACAATCACATCGACATATTTGGGGTCCAATTCCAGCAAGGCGGCCTTCCGGCCGGTATTTTCCGCCGCAATCAATGTCGTTCCGCTGCCGCCGAACGGGTCAAACACCAGATCGCCCTTGCGGCTGGAATTGCGAATGGCGCGTTCCACCAGGCTGACGGGTTTCATGGTCGGATGCAGGTCGTTCTTGTTGGGCCGGTTGATGTTCCAGACGTCGCCCTGATCCCGCGCGCCGCACCAGCGGCGTTTGACGCCCTCGGGCCAGCCATAAAGGATCGGCTCGTATTGGCGCTGATAGTCAGACCGCCCCAGTGTGAAGCGGTTCTTGGCCCAGATCACGAAGGTCGACCAATGCCCGCCCGCTTTCATGAACGCCGCCTGGAGCGTGTGTAATTCGCTTGAGGACATGCAGATGTAGACCGCGCCCGCCGTGTGGGTGTTGATCAGCACGCAGGCGTCATAAAGAAACTGACCGAAGGCATCACCAAGCGCATCGTTCTTGATCCGCCGCCCCTTGCCCGCCTGATCGGCGCCAGCCCCGCCGGCATAATCGACGTTATAGGGTGGGTCACAAAAGCACAGATCGGCTTTCTTGTCGCCGAGAAGCTTTTCAACATCGGTGACCACTGTGGCGTCGCCGCA
>CAZPQL010000116.1:0-2490 GCA_964588725.1 uncultured Rhodobacterales bacterium | reverse complement strand
AAAGATGAATATCTACATAGGGTTAGTTACTCAACCTGTAGATGGGATAAAGATTTAGATGGTAAAGATTATAAACAAGATTTAACGATGAGTAGTTAACAAATGAAAGATAGGTTATTAAATAATTATCAAGCAAAACTTAACCTCTCTGTAAATTGTCAGATTGAAAACAATCCAAAATTATATTATAAGAAGGAATTTATGGACTCATACAAAATTGCAATTCATGTGGAAGTAGAGGAAGAGGACGATGGGAACGAAGTATATAATTTAATAGATGATATAAAAAATCTGTTGAAGGAAAGGAAGGCGAGCAGTTTATATCAGTCAGTAAAAAATATTGAAATAACTAGAAGTCAGAATATGATGGTAGTTAATCAATGGAAGGAAGGAATAGAAGCAGGGAAGAAGGAAGGAATGGTATATCAAATACCTCTTAATTCGCAAGAGGATGGACATACAGAGCCGTTTGTTGTGAAGGAAGTAGGAAACACTAGGGAAGAGGAAGTAGGGAAGAGTTCTTGGGGAAACTAATTTAAACAATCCATATAAAATAATGGAAGGGAAGGAAGTATAATAGAACATGATGAAGAACGATAATATCGACAGAGAAAAAATGTATGAGATACTGGAACGAATGGGAATGCCCTTTGTAAGGGTAGAGATACATAATGATAAGATGGAAAGGAAGGAATCACCAATAGGTGCTATAGCAGATGTATTTGAGATACTGGTTAATAGTCTTATGGGGGATGTAATCATTGCAGGAAGCGAGGAAGCAGGGAACTTTCTTAACCATCTAGAGACACAATTAAGGTCTTTATCTTATCTCGCCTCAAATATATTAAATGATAGGGAACGCTTGGAAAGGATATCAGAGAAATTGGAAGTGTTGAGGAAGGAAGCAAAAGAGGAAGGAAGGGAAGAAGAATTTTATGAATCCATAAGAAAGGAACAGGGAAGCAAGGAAGGGGAAGAGGAAGTGAAAACACCAGAAGGTAATGGAGGGAAGGAAGCATTGGAAGAGGAGATGAAGGAAGGAAAGGAAGTGGAAGGGAAGGAAGAAGTGGAGTGAAGCAAGTAAGGGAAGCAATGGAAGGAAGGGAAGGGGACGACTCACACCCTACCCTATTTGTCAAGATGTTTTTTTATTCATGAAATCCACTTCATGTATTTATTCAAAAACCTGATTTACAATACATGAATTTTCCTTCATATGTTCTGAGATATACATCTGAGATGCTATCAAGCATCCCAAATGAATTTTTAGCCGTTGGCTATTCCTTTAGCCCATGCCTCTGCACAAGATATGCAGAAGAAATCTATATGGGGTGAGTCGCAAGCATCGCTTTCCCATAATAATTCAGCATCAGTACAGCCAAAGCATTCACCGTCTAATTGGCGTGGACATTGAAAAATTTCGGTACAAGCATCGCATTTATGGATTCTAACTGTTGGGGTGGTTTGGGGGTCTGACATTTTTAAAAACTCCTTAAAATTTGTTTTATGTAATTGATTTTACTAAAAATAAACTTATTTGTACATAGGTAAAATGACTTTATAACATGTAGAGTTATTACTGAATTCCTCTTCATGTATTCTGCGATATACATCTCAGACAATATGAGAGACCCCTTACTAATCTTTGGGGGGTCTCTGTTTTTTAGTGATATTAAATTGTAAGCTGGTTTTTTAGATTACCAGTCTCTAGGTTTAAGCAAGTCCGTGACATCTAGGTCAGGTCTAGCGTCCTCTAAATTTGCTTTTAAGACTGCATTTTCAGATAACAATGAATTAATCATATTATCTTTACAGCTTATCAGAAATTTGATGTTGTCTAGGTTTTCAAAAAACCCTTCCTCAAATATGCTGATTTGGTTTGCTGATACTTCCTTAATCGTGAGTGACATTTGTTTTTCCCCTTATTTAACTTTGCTATACTTATAGTATACCACACTTTTTATACAAATCAATAAAAAAACCCTCTATTTTATATGTTAAATTATTACTGAATTCTGCTTCATGTATTCCGAGATATACATCTGAGAATATATATAAAGCCCCTGTTACTAATCTTTCACAGGGGCTTGTTTTATCGTGAGTATTAAATTGTAGGCTTTATGTCCTCGCTAGAGGTTAACCGTGGTAGTCAGCATTAGAACAGGCATCTTTGGCTTTTTCCAAAGCAGATGTGATTTCGTCCATCTGATACTGTTGGTCTTCCAATGTGGATTTTGCAGACTCTAATTCGTCTTTAACACTTTGCAAGTCTTCCAATTGGTCTAGTGTGACATAATACTCTTTCTCTAAGTATTCGTCCACATCCCCAATTTTATCGGAAATTTGTTGTTCTACTTGTTCTACTGGACTTTTTTGGTTTGTGTTTTCTTGTAGGTTACACATAATTTGCTTCTTCCTTATATTTAGATTAGCTTTGCTTTTGTAGTTTTTATCGACCCATTCCTAATCTGATATATCTATTATCTCACG
>CAZPQL010000115.1:0-2491 GCA_964588725.1 uncultured Rhodobacterales bacterium | reverse complement strand
AACAGGAGATACTCCTACCTTCAACTCTAGTTCTAATGGTGGTAATTTTGCTACACTTGGTCCTTTATGGAAAACAGATAGTGTATCTTTTTCAGAAGGTAATTTAAAAGCAACTTCTACTACTAATAATGTAGGAGCTATGTCTAATTGGCAAGTTCCATTAACTGGTAAATGGTATTGGGAAGTAATACCTACTTTTGCTACAGATCATGCAGGATATATAGGAGTTATGCCAGCAAATACTGATCTTACTATTAATCAAGAATCAAATAATTTAGGACTTGTTTATTATTCTGCTAATGGGAATAGTATATTAAAAGGCACAAGGTCGTCTTATGGTGCAACTTTTACATCTGGAGATGTTATAGGAGTAGCTGTAGATAGAAGTGCTGACACTATACAGTTTTATAAAAATGGTTCTGCACAAGGATCAGCAATAGATGTATCTAGTCTTAATAGTGAGTTTTTTCCTTATTTAGGATTTACTGGTGGAACTAGCACACAAATAATGAATTTCAATTTTGGACAAGATGGAACTTTTGCAGGTGAAACCACAGCAGGTGATAACGCAGATGCAAATGGTTATGGTAACTTTAAGCAGACTGTACCCACAGACTATAAAGCAATTTGTCTTGCAAATTTTCCTACACCTGCAGCAGATCCAGCAAGTGAAGAAGGTCCTGCTAAATATTTTACTAATAAATTATATACAGGAGATGGAGGATCTACACTTGCTATTACAGGATTAGAATTTCAACCTGATTTTACATGGATTAAAAATAGAGATCAAGCAGATGATCATTGTTTATTTGATTCAACAAGAGGAGTTACAAAATTAATAACATCTAATTCAGAAGCAGCAGAAACAACAGATGCAGATACTTTAAAATCTTGGACTTCTGATGGTTTTACTGTAGGAGCAGATGTTAAAGTTAATACAAGTAGTGAGAAATATGTAAGTTGGAATTGGAAAGCAAATGGTGGTACAACATCTTCAAATAGTGATGGATCAATAACATCAACAGTTCAAGTAGATGCAGATAGAGGTTTTTCTATAATTAAATATACTGGAAGTGGAAGTGGTGCAATAACTTATGGACATGGTTTAAGTGCAGCTCCAGAGTTTATTGTAAATTGGAGATTAGAAGCTTCTCAATCTCGTACAGTTTATCATCATTTAATGAATGATGGAGGAGCTCCTGCTGATCAAGGTAGAATATATTTAGATGCTACAAGTACTTATGATACAGGAAGTGGTGGTTTATGGGATGTAAGTGCAATTACTTCGTCTACAATAGGATGTGTATCTGGAACATGGATGAATCAAAGTGAAGATTTTTTAACATTAGCTTTTGTAGGAAAAGAAGGATTTTCTAAATTTTCATATTATAAAGGAAATGGAAATGCAGATGGTACATTTGTTTATACAGGATTTAGACCAGCATATGTAATGATTAAATCTACTGATGTAGCTGATTCATGGTTTATACTTGATGATGTAAGAGATATTGATAATGAAGCTATTGAATATCTTCAAGCTAATTCAAGTGCAGAAGGTCTTAATCATTCTAATATAGGAATAGATATTCTTTCAAATGGTTTTAAATGTAGAAGATCTTCAAATGCTTTAAATGGTGATGGTAATGATTATGTATATGTAGCATTTGCAAAAAATCCATTTAAATATGCAACAGCAAGATAAAGGAAATAATTTATGTGGGCACGAATTGAAGATAATAAAATAGTAGAATACTATGATAGAAAGAAATCTATAGTATTAAATAATGTACGTTATTCTTCTCAAATATTTACAATATGGACAGATGCACAACGTAAAGATTTAGGTATTGTACCTGTAGTTATTTCAGGATCACATCTTAATACTAATTATTATATAGAACATAACCATTCAGATGCAATAGCAGGAGATGGTAATAGTGTTATAAGAACTATTGGAGTTAAAGCTGCTGATAGAAAATTAGATGATGAAGATGCAACAGATGAAGCTGGTAATAAATTAAAAGATGATGATGGAAATCAAGTTGTTATTTATGGTTTAAAAACTAAAGCTAAAAATAAAACAACTACTAATGCAAATAGTTTATTACAAGGTTTTAATTGGTTAATACAAAGAAAAGTAACAGCAGATACAGCTATCCCTTCTGATGTACTTACCTATATGGCAGCAATTCGTACTGATCATAAAGCAATCTGTGATGCTATAGATGGAGTAAGTGATATGGATGCTTTTGTTGCATTACATACTAATACATATAAAACTGTAGATGGTGAAAAAGTTATAGATACAATAGCTAGAGTAAATCGTTGGACAGATGATAAAGACATAAAGGATTATAGACGATGAAATACTTATTTTGGATAGGGGTAGCTATACTTCTTTATATATTATTTATCCCTTTAGCTAAATCCCAAGGAATTGAAGGTGAAGTAGAGACGAGAGCAATCATGAGAAGCCTTATCTGTGCAAAAG
>CAZPQL010000114.1:0-2504 GCA_964588725.1 uncultured Rhodobacterales bacterium | reverse complement strand
TAAATCCATTAACAGTACAATCCATAATATTTGTAGGTACTAATTTAAAACCTGCAACCTCTCCTGTAGATAAGTAAACAACTCCTTTACCATTACAAGTAGGACATTTAGGTGCTATCTTATATAAATCCCCTTTAACAGTATATTTTTTAATAGTACCAGAACCTCTACAATTACTACATTGTCTTACTTTTGTTTTGTATACAACATCTGTCATGTCTGCTACCATACGATTAAAATCTCTTTTTGTTAAATTAGGTCTTCTCTTAGGTCTTTTTGCCCCACCTCTTCGTGTTTCCATACCTAAACTAAATGAATTTTTCCATATATTTTTATCTCTTACTTTGCAACTATACATCACCATAGACCTATCTTCACCACTATCTAAATTAATTGGTGTATCTCCCATTGCCTCTTTAACCATTGTATCTAACTTTTTATTAAGAATAATCATTTCTATTTGGTACTCGTCCCTTAACTGATGTAGTGTATCTACGTTAATTTTTATACCATGAACTTCCATTTCTGTCAATACTTTTGTCATGTCAAAAGATAAATTAATTGTATTTACTAAACTCATTTATATCCACCTCTAATAATTTACATTGTTCTATTGCTAAATCGTAGGTACAATCTACGTCACCTCTACCATACTCCTCTACTAATCTATAGGGAATATCTTCCATACTAACTCCACTTTTCATATGGCTTTCAATTAAGTGTTTCTTTTTCTGTTTTACTTTTCGTCTTTTGCAAGACCCATCCAATGATAAATCACAATGTACGCCTCTAGCAAGAAGATACTCAACAACCATAGTATCATATAACCTACCAGTATAACTAAAACCACAACCATAAAGCCAAGATAAATCAAATTTAATGTTATGTCCAATAAGTAATTTTGTGCTGTTAAGTAAGTTTTGTAAAGTTTCTTTAGCATTTTCTGTTGGCTGTCTTTCTTTGTGATAAAACCATAAATAGTCTTCCTTTCCTGTTTTTGTTTTAAATCCCACACTTACCAATTGGTTAGTACCATTATAAAAATAAGCATCATCTTTTTTATATGTAGTTTCAATATCTAAACAAGTTATCATCATTCTCCAAAATCCTTAAATATTCCTGTTTTAACATCCATTTCACAAGTAACAGTAGAATGAACACCATTAACTTTATTTTTAGATATAGTTAAAAATCTTGTTGGGTCTAAATCGTAATCACCATTATTTCTACCTATACCTATAATTATATCACCCTCACCCGCCTTACCTGTCTTAGAACCATCCAACATATCGTAGCTTATAATTTGTTTACCCTCTGCGTCTGCACCCGCTTGTGATACAGCCCACACTAAACATTCATTTCGTTTTGCTATTTCTCTTGCTGAACCATACAGTTCTTTTAATCTTTCATCACCTCTATTAAAATTACCTCTTATTTTTATCTTATCTAATTGGTCAATAAATATAATATCTGGTTTGTTTAAATCACAATAAGATTGTATCTCTGATATATCTGTACCTACACTATCTATAACTGTTAACTTCTCTTCTACTTCCATATCTTGTAATGTGTTACTACAACTTTCAACATTATCATACAACTCATCTTTTGACATATTTAACAAAGAACAAAACATACGAATTTTTAATCGTGTTGCTCTTTCTTCATTAGCCCAATAAAAAACTTTATGTCCTGCTTTTACATATTCACTTGCTAAATAACAACAGAAAGATGTTTTACCAACTTCTGGTCTTGCAAATATAATTCCTAAGTCTCCTTTATTTAAACCCATAACTTGTGAGTACAAAGGTTTTAATGGAAATTTAAAATCACAAGTTTTAGTTTCATTTGCGATTAAATCTTTTAGTGTATCTTTTATAATTGTAAAAGTTTCGTGCTGTTCTGGGTCTTCTTTTAGTGCAGAATCAATTATTCTTTGTAACACTCCAAAGTCATCACTTTGTCCTGTCCATATTGCTAATGCTTTATCTCCTATTTCTCTAGCCTTATCTCTTCGCCATAAATTAAATAATAAATCAAAAGCCATAGACATATTTGTAGGTGCAACACCTTTTAAATTTTCTATTTCTTCTTCTATATTATTGCGAGTAGATTCTGGCATTGCAGGATATCTATCTCTATGTAATGCAAGTAATTCATCAACTGTTAAGTCAACTTCATATTTTTGTTGTGATGAATTTATTGTATCAAAAATTGTTGAGTATTCTTTTGGAAACATATCTTTTGATAAAATGTTTTTAGCCTTATCCCAAAAATCTTTTCGTAGACACAATGCTATTACTTGTTTTTCAATCATTGTCTATCTCTTCTTGTGCGTTTTCTTCTTCAATATCAATTACACTACTTCCACAATTATCACAAGTTTCTAATAAATGTAAATCTTCTGATTCTAAATGGCTCATACAATCACAGCAATACCCTCTAAATGTTTCAATCACAATACACCACCATTTTTATACAATCAATAACACTTTGTTTTTCAT
>CAZPQL010000113.1:0-2522 GCA_964588725.1 uncultured Rhodobacterales bacterium | reverse complement strand
GGCAACAGAAGCCTGCACCTACTCCCGACACCGGCAGATGCTTTTGCTGCGCAAAACATCGGGGCAACAGAAGCCTGCACCTACTCCCGACACCGGCAGATGCTTTTGCTGCGCAAAACATCGGGGCAACAGAAGCCTGCACCACCTCCTGCGATGGCCTGATCGACGGGCAAATAATGGAACCTCGGGTTTTCTGACCTGCATGTTGAATGTCGCCTTGGCGTCTTTTGCCAACGATCGGCGTAGGCGTTGGAAGGGATACAAATTCATCCAAAATGGTCGGTGAAATATCGCCGGTTCACTCAGCCGCAAGATTGATTTTTGCGGCTGATTGCGCACGGCTCTATTATTTTCAGATTGATCACAGCCCGGCGGCGCTACCTGCCGCCGATCACGGCGCGGGTTTGGCTTTGCAAAACCCACGCCACGTTGATTTCATCCGTTCGATCCGCTAGCGTTTTTACGACACACGGACCGGAGGCCATCGATGTTTCGACGAACGCTTGCAGTACTGTTTCTCGCGGTTTTTCTACTGCCTTCACAAGGTTCTGCCCAAGAGAGATCCGAGGCCGAAGTTCAATCGTGGAAGGCGTTGCTTGCGTCGTTTGACGGCGTTGAACCGATCGATCTGATCACGGCACTGGTTGCCGATACGCCGGAAAACGACCCTCCGCCCGCCATGCTTGCGCATCTGATGTATATCAGTCAACATTTTGATATCGCGGCGTTTTATTTTCACACCGATTACCGCCAGAACCACGATCACATCGAAAGCCTGAGCAATCTGGCGGGACTGCTGGTTGAACTCAATGCAAATGACCCCGACGCTTATCCGACCAGTTTTTTGAACTGGGCCGTTGAAATCGCGCAAAAGGCCGCCGAAGCGGCGCCGCAAAATGCCGGGGTCCAGAACACCTTGTCGTTTGTGTTACAAGCGGCGGCCCGAAACTATCTTGGCACCCGCCCGGAATTTGCCGACAGCCTGCTGGAACGCGCAAGCGCGGCCTCGGCATTTGCCACAAAGAACGCGCCCGATCGCCCCGTTTTCTGGAGCAACCTTGCACGGCTCGAACGCCTGCAAAACAATCCCGGCGCGGCGCGGCGCGCCCTTGATCGCGCCGCAGGCGCCGACCCGCAAAGTCCGGTCGCGTTTCTGACCGCCAACGCCATCGGCGTCCCCCTGCCCCGGCCGCAGTCAGACCAGACCACGCGGCAATGCAATGTTGATTTCAAATGTGCGGAAATCTGCCCCAAAAGCATCATCGGGCAGGTCAATTTTGTGTCCTGCAAACTTGAAAATGCCACCCAACAGGACAATTGCACTGCTGGCAAACCCTATGCAACGGCATTTGATTGCGAAGAGGATTTTCCGGTATTTGGCGCGGTGCCCGGACTGAGCAACGTTGCCTCGGTCTGTGTGCCCGGTGTGTGCTTTCACCTTCGCGTCAAGGGCAATGGTGACGTCGATATCCGGGTTGAAGGCGGCCCGCATCTGGGGCCAATCAAGGTCGTGGTGGGGGCAGACGCGCATTACTCCAACAAAAACGGGTTTAGCGTCGATCGCTTTAGCGGTGGCGTCAAGTTCAGCCTTTACAACAAATCACCGGCAGGAAACCTTTCGGGAAAAGCGTCTGAAATCAATCCTGTCGAGGTCAAGATCGGTTCGGTTGACGGCAAACCTGTCACCCTGAATGGCACTGTCATGGGACGCGGACTGATCGAATATCAATAGCACCTGCCCCGCTTCGCAATAAGGAGGCACCGTGAACAAGCCCGGCTCGGTAAAGACGCTGGAGAATTTCGGCCGCGCGCGGTTGTCGCAAAGCTTTTTCATGCGCGATTTTCTCTATAGCGAGATCAGCCAGATTACAGGTCTCGCCAATATCCCCGACAACCCCGATCTGGCAATCAAAGCAGGCACGCGCCTGTGCACCGAATTGCTCGAGCCGCTCAACGCTACGTTCGGGCGCATTCACATCCGCTCGGCCCTGCGGGCCAGCGCCGTGAACGCCAGGGGTGCGCAGCATAGAAACCAGTTCAACTGCTCAAAAAACGACAATACTTTGGCCGATCACATCTGGGACCGACTGGACCGAAACGGCCATATGGGCGCAACGGCCTGCATCGTGATCCCGTGGTTCGCCGACCGGTACGCGTGCGGCGCCGATTGGCGCACACTGGCGTGGTGGCTGCACGATCACCTGCCCTATTCCGAAATATGTTTTTTTCCTAAACTCTGTGCCTTTAATCTGGGTTGGCACGAGCGGCCCAAGCGCGTCATCAAAAGCTATATTGCCCCCAAAGGCACATTGACGCGTCCCGGTATGGCAAACCACTGCGGCGGTCACGAAGCGAATTACCCTGGTTTTCCTAACTTAAAACATTTCGCGTAAAACCAGCCCACCCAACGCCATCTGAAGCCAGAGATTTCAACCCGTCAGGCCATAAGCGATGTGTCAGACAAAACACGCAATGCTGTAGCGCGCTAGTTGCCGCCCGACCGGCGCTCGCCCTCCTCGTCG
>CAZPQL010000112.1:0-2558 GCA_964588725.1 uncultured Rhodobacterales bacterium | reverse complement strand
GGTGGCGGCAGTGGGGGCGGCAGTGGTGGCGGCAGTGGTGACGACGATGACGATGGCGACAACGGCAGCGGTGGCGGCAGCGGCGGCGGTAGCGGAAGCGGTGGTGGCAGCGGTAGCGGTGACGACGACGATGATGACGCCGTTTGTTTCGTCACCGGAACTGAAATCGACACGCCCGACGGACCGCGACCGGTCGAGGATCTGCTCCCCGGCGATTTCGTCAACACGCTTGCGCGCGGCCCACAACCCGTCTTGTGGGTCGGTTCAAGCCAGATCATAGGCCGGGGCCGAACACTACATCCGATTGAAATTCCGGCGCATACATTTGGCCCCGGAAAGCCCGCACAGCGGCTTTGCGTTTCGCCGCAGCACCGCATCCTGATGACGGGCGGTTTACCGCATCTGCTGTTTGGAACGCCACGTGCATTTGCACCCGCCAAAGCTTTGGTTGGATTTAGGGGTATACACCAGGGCCGGGCAAAACGCGGCGCGCGTTATCACCATTTGCTTTTGCCGCAGCACGAGATTTTGCACAGCAACGGTCTTTATAGCGAAAGCCTGTTTCCCGGCGCGATGGCCGTCAGAGCCATGGGGGAGTCGGCCCGGCGCGCGCTTTATACGTCGTTCCCCGGTCTGGCAGCCGACCCCGGCAGCTATGGGCCCACGGCGTGCCAGTGCCTGACTTTCTTTGAGGTGCAGGTATTGCGGGAATTCGCAAATGCGCAACGCGACAAAGGCCGCGCGACCGACGCCAAACCGGTGGTGCGCGCCCATCACGCGGGTGGGTCACCAACGCCCTAGCACACGCCGTCCGGCGGTATACATTTCGGCCTGTCAATTGTGACGATTCCGCCTAATGCGCTGTTAGTGCGACCAGCCCGTGAATCCGTACAAAAATCATATTGAACCGACCGCACGGCGGGGCCGACATTACCGGCGGTCTTCACCGCGAGCTTTTACCCTCGTGCCGCTTGCACGCAGAACAAAAAGGGATCACTCTGACGGTCCACAGGGGAATCGGGCAATGCACAACATGGCACTGGACGGCGACGCGGGTAAGGTAATAACCCGCGAGAAACTCGAAGGCGGCAGGCGCTTTGTTTTGCACACGCCTTTTGAATCGGCGGGCGATCAACCCACCGCCATTGCCGAACTTGTCAGCGGCATCAACGACGGCGAACAGGATCAGGTGTTACTGGGGGCGACCGGCACCGGCAAGACCTTCACCATGGCCAAAGTGATCGAAGCCACCCAGCGCCCTGCCATCATCATGGCCCCCAATAAAACGCTGGCGGCCCAGCTTTATGGTGAGTTCAGGAATTTCTTTCCCGAAAACGCGGTCGAATACTTCGTGTCGTTCTACGATTACTACCAGCCAGAGGCTTACGTGCCGCGTTCCGACACATTTATTGAAAAAGAAAGCCAGATCAACGAACAAATCGACCGGATGCGCCACGCCGCCACCCGGGCGCTGCTCGAGCGCGACGACGTTATCATCGTAGCGTCTGTGTCGTGTATCTACGGCATCGGGTCGGTGGAAACTTACGGCGCGATGACGCTCGATCTGAAAACCGGCGAGGCGTACGACCAGCGCGGCGTCATGGCCGACCTGATTGCCCAGCAATACAAGCGCAACGATGCGGGCTTTGTGCGTGGATCGTTTCGGGTGCGCGGCGACAGTCTGGAAATCTGGCCCGCCCACCTTGAAGACCGTGGCTGGCGGCTGTCGTTTTTTGGCGAAGATTTGGAAAGCATCACCGAATTTGACACGCTGACAGGCGCTAAAACCAACGTGCTGGATCAGGTGCGTGTCTATGCCAATTCGCATTACGTGACGCCAAAACCCACGCTGACGCAGGCGCTCAAGGAAATTAAAAAAGAACTGACCCTGCGCCTTGCGGCGTTTGAAAAAGACGGCAAACTGCTTGAAGCGCAGCGGCTGGAGCAGCGTACGAAATTTGATCTGGAAATGCTTGAGGCCGCCGGGTTTTGCAACGGCATCGAGAATTATTCGCGTTACCTGACGGGCCGCCAACCCGGCGAGCCGCCGCCAACACTGTTTGAATATATCCCCGACAACGCCATCGTTTTTGCCGACGAAAGCCACGTGTCCGTGCCCCAGATCGGCGGCATGTACAAAGGCGACTACCGGCGCAAATTCACGCTGTCAGAACACGGGTTCCGGCTACCCAGTTGCATGGACAACCGCCCGCTGAAATTCGAGGAATGGAACGCCATGCGCCCGCAATCGGTGTTTGTGTCGGCCACACCGCAGAAATGGGAGCTGGAACAATCGGGCGGCGTATTTGCCGAACAGATCATCCGCCCGACCGGGCTGCTTGACCCCGTGATCGAAATCCGCCCTGTGGACACACAGGTCGACGATCTGCTGCACGAGGCCCATCTGATGGCCAAGGCGGGCCTGCGCATTCTGGTGACCACACTGACTAAACGCATGGCTGAAGACCTGACCGAATACATGTTTGAGCAAGGCATCCGCGTACGCTATATGCACAGCGACATCGACACGCTGGAACGCATCGAAATCCTGCGCGATC
>CAZPQL010000111.1:0-2820 GCA_964588725.1 uncultured Rhodobacterales bacterium | reverse complement strand
TGAGAGGAGCTGCTCCTAGTACGAGAGGACCGGAGTGGACGAACCTCTGGTGTTCCGGTTGTCACGCCAGTGGCATTGCCGGGTAGCTATGTTCGGACGGGATAACCGCTGAAAGCATCTAAGCGGGAAGCCTCCCTCAAGATGAGATCTCACTGGGACACAAGTCCCCTAAAGAGCCGTTCGAGACTAGGACGTTGATAGGTTGGGTGTGTAAGTGCTGTGAGGCATTGAGCTAACCAATACTAATTGCTCGTGAGGCTTGACCATATAACACCAAAGTGGTTTTGGATGACAGGTGACGAGAATAAACGCTCGACACAAACGTTTAAAAGCACAGACACAGATTACGATCGTATCCGTTGTGATAGACGGATGAACATCGGTTTGATCCTTGATTATCGCTATTTCAAAATGAATTGTTAAAGATCCAAGCAACGTCTTCGCGTGCTTTGGTGAGACTAAAAAGTCCAGCCAGAACAAACGCAACCGGTTTGCTTGACGATCACAGAGGCGTTGAACCACCTGATCCCATCCCGAACTCAGAAGTGAAAAGCGCCATCGCCGATGGTAGTGTGGCATTCGCCATGTGAGAGTAGGTCGTCGTCAAGTGCTTATTGAGAAAGCCCTGATAGGTTATCCTGTCAGGGCTTTTTTGTTTGCCCAGCGAAGCTGGCAAACCCGTCAGGTTGAAAGAAACCTGTCTCACCCCGACTGGGGGGAAGAGAATCCGAATCGCAAGGGCGTTGCTGGCCAACGGCAGGGTCTGAAGGAAGCGATAGGAAGTTAACAGTACACAACGCAAGTGAACCTGCTTCGGCAGCTCAGGTGGGTAAGCGTGCAAAATAGCGCAAAGCCCGGTACTCAGTCAGACCTAGGCTGTGATTGAGGGTGGCATTGTTAACAGGGCGTCAGTGCAGTAACTGGGGAAGCCTGACATCGAATCCGGTCTTGAATTGGAAGCGTGCGTTCGAGGTGTGAGCCAAGGCGTGTGTTGGTGTGAGGTGGCAGATGAATCCGTAGTAGTGAGTAAAGCTCAGCCAATGAAACCCAGCAATGGCGTGGAGGAGAAAACTGAGCTGACCAACAGCATTGAGTTTGTTGGGGCACCTTTTAGTCAAAAGCTAATGGGGGTTGCGAAGGGAGGAAGTAAGCTTTAAGTCTGTGATGAGCCGATGTTTTTTTTGGTGGTACACGAACTGACGAATAATCGGGGTCTTCTAGCGTGGTGATTTGTGGAAGCAGAAAACTGGAGCTGGAAACCGTACATGGGAGTAGATCTGACGCACTTTAGTAAATTGCCATTGAGCTAGAAGGCTAAACCTCAGAGCGAAATAAACCGACATGAACAAGAAACATTTTGCCCCCACACAGCGCACAACCCAAGAGGAGAGGCGTCGAGTGTATTACAGCGTGTATGGTCACTTGCTGAGCAAGGAACGACTATACAAGGGCTTCAAGAAGGTGTGGAAAGCAAAAGGCGCGGCTGGCATAGATAAGCAGAGCCTGAGTGACTTCGCCTCGAAGTTGAGTGATGAACTGGATCAACTTCTTCTTGAACTGAAAACCAAGCAATACAAACCTCATCCTGTCAGACGGGTAGAGATCCCTAAGGCGGACGGTGGTGTGCGATTGCTTGGGATTCCGACGGTTCGGGATCGAGTCGTTCAACAAACCCTAACTGACATCCTTACCCCCATCTTTGAAGAACAGTTTCATCCCTCTAGTTTTGGTTATCGACCAAAGCGAAGCTGTCATGATGCGATCAATAAAGCCACGATGTTTATGCGCCGTTATGGGCTTAATCATGTGGTGGATATGGATCTATCAAAGTGCTTTGATCGTCTGGATCATGACTTAATTTTAAAAAGTCTGAGAAAGCGAATCACAGACGGCAGTGTGCTGAAGCTGATAGAACAGTTCCTAAAAAGTGGCGTAATGGTTGGTACGGATTGGCAAGAAACAGAGCAAGGTAGTCCGCAGGGAGGGGTGATCAGCCCCTTGATAGCAAACGTCTACTTGGACGAATTTGACCAACAAATGCGTCTACGAGGCCATCGAATCGTGCGCTATGCGGATGACATCCTGATCTTATGTCGTAGTCGAGCGGGTGCAGAGAATGCACGAGCACAGGCAACGATAATCTTGGAGAAACAGCTCAAGCTTAAAGTGAACGAAGAAAAGACACACTTAACGAACAGTCGTGAGGGAGTGACGTTTTTAGGCGTGGAGATCGGGAATCGATATACCCGAATCCAAGCTAAGAAACTGTGCTTGTTCAAACAAAGGCTTAAGCCGCTAACCAAACGCAATGGTGGAAAACCGTTGAGTGACGTTATCAAACAGCTGAATCCGTTGTTAAGAGGGTTCAGTCAGTACTTCAGGATTGCCAATGCGAGCGGAGAGTTCAAGAGAATTGCCCAATGGTTAAGGAGACGACTGCGTAGTGTTCAACTAAAATTATGGAAAAAGCCCAAACGGTTGCACAGAAAGCTCAAGCAACGGGGCTACAAGCCGCCGTTTAAGTACATCGCCATGACCAATTGGAGAAATGCAGCGAGTCCACTAGCCAGTTACGCGATGCCAAACAAATGGTTCGACGAACTAGGATTGGTGAATCTTGAAGAAGTGAGAACGGGGTATGTGTTCAGTGTTTATACTGAATGGAAGTTTGCATGAGCCGTATACGAGGCCCGTACGTACGGTTCTGTGAGAGGGATGAGGCGGCAACGCCTCACCCTACTCGATTTGTCTGAAATTTTCGATTAAGAAAAATGCCAAAAGATCGGCGAGTAGCACTATAGGTTGGTTTAGCTCTGATTC
>CAZPQL010000110.1:0-2909 GCA_964588725.1 uncultured Rhodobacterales bacterium | reverse complement strand
AGAAAGGTTCTTCTTATACTAACTTAAAGGCTGGAACTATTGAAGGAGCATTAACAGGTGATGTTACAGGTGATTTAACAGGTAATGCTGATACTGTAACAACTAATGCTAATTTAACAGGAGATATTACTTCAGTTGGTAATGCTACTTCTATTGCTTCAGGTGTTATTGTTAATGCAGATGTTAATGCTTCTGCTGCGATAGCATATAGTAGTTAAATCTAACAGGTGCAATAGTAAACGCTGATTTAGCAAGTGGAGTAGATGCCACTAAATTAACAACAGGAACAATGCCAATAGCAAGACTTGGAACAGGAAATGTTGATACTACTCATATAGCCAATGATGCTATTAGTTCTGCTAAAATAGGAACTGGCGAAGTTGAAGATGATAATATAGGGACGGGAGCGGTAGTAGAAGCAAAGATTGATACAGGTGCTGTTACTACTGCTAAAGTTGCAGATAGCGCAATTACAGGTGCTAAAGTTAGTGCATTTACAATTGCAGAAGGAAATGAAGAAGGTTCAACATCAGCAAGTAGTGAGCAAAATTCATCAACCACTACAATTGCAGTTGCTTCAACTACTGGGTTTGAAGAAAAAGGAACACTACAATTAGCATCAGGAGAAATAGTAAAATATACTGCGACTTCTGGTGGTAATTCATTTACTGGCTGTGTTAGAGGCCATGCCGGAACAACTGCGGCTACAATTGTAAACGGTGCAGCAATTAAAGGAAGGAAAGGAAGTTTAGTTACTCTTGGCGGAAGTAAAACAATACCAATAAATACATTTCAGGGCGCAGATGCAAATAATGTATCAAACCCCGGATTAGTTCCTTTAGCAGGAACAAGCGATACATCGAAGTTTTTGCGTGGAGATGGCTCTTGGCAAACTGTTTCAGCAGGTGGTGATTCAAACGCAGGTGGTGTTAATGGTAGTGCAAGCGCACCTACCTTTTCATTCACTTCTGATACTGATACAGGTATATTTAGAAGTGCGGCAGATACACTTGGATTTTCAACAGGTGGAACTGAAAGATTCACTATAGATTCAGCAACGGCAACTACCCTAAAAGGGCCGTCATCTTGGTATTTAGATACAGCAAGTGCTGGTGGTTCAATTAGAATGAGAAATGGTGGAAATGAAGTAGGCAGATTTATGTCGCTAGGATTTCAAGCGATTGATGGAACTGCCACAAACCCTTCAATTATGTTCTTAAATAGTTATCAAACAGGTTTGTATAGACCTGCTGCAAATCAAATAGGATTCTCTATAAACGGCACAGGACAGATGTTACTTAAGGATGGGGTATTAGAACCCATTACTGACAATGATGTTGATATAGGTTCATCAAGTCTTGAATTCAAAGATGGATATTTCGATGGAACATTACATTGTGATGTATTAGACTTAGCGGGAACTGAATATACTTCAATTGCATCTTTAACCGGAGCAGTAACTACTATTGGGACAGGTTCTGCTAATGCTAAATTAACTTCAAGTGGTTCTCATGATTTAGTTTTAACTACTAACACTAATGCAGGGTTCACAGAACCTTATATGCAATTAAATGATAGTGATGCTGGACATATTTACATTGTTCCCGGTGATGATGCTAATAGTAAAGTAAGTCTTGGCAGAGATGCAACAAGTAAGGTGCAAATAAACGGTCAGTATTATTTGCCTCAAGCAGTAACAGGAACAAATGATTATGTCTTAACGGCTCAAACAGATGGAACAACTGCTTGGGCGGCAGTAAGTGGTGATGTAGAAAAGGTAGGAACACCAGCAAATGACCAAATTGGTGTTTGGACAGGAGATGGAACACTTGAAGGTAGTTCTAAGTTTACCTTTGATTCATCATACAATATGTTAATTGGTGGTGGAGCAGTATACCCAAGAATAAAATTAGCAGGTAATAACGGATTCATTTATTTTGCAGACAATTCAAACACTCCTGTAACAAAAGCAAGTGTTGGTGTAAACGGCACAGATTTCTATATCAAAACCTTCCCATCAGATACAGAAAGATTGAGAATTACTACAAATGGTGAATGGGGAATAGGTGGTGCTAATTATGGAACAGATGGTCAAGTATTAACTTCTCAAGGGTCTGGTGCTGCGGCACAATGGGAAGATGCACCAAGTGGCGGTGCTTCTGTTATGAGTGGCTTAACCGATGTATCAATGGATATTACTAACTTCACAGATGGCTTCCTTCTTCAGACAGATAGTGATGGTTCAGCACCAACGACAGGAACATTGAACGGAGCAACAGGAAATATCGGCATTGGTAAAGATGTTCTTTCAACCATAACTTCTGCTGATTACAATGTAGCATTAGGATATGATGCTGGAAAGGTGATTACTTCTGGCGGCAGAAATGTAATGATAGGTGAATATGCAGGTGAGGCACAACAAACAGGAACAGATTGTGTCATTATTGGTGCAAGAGCAGGTAGGGCAATTCACGACAGAAGTAGCGCAGTAATGATTGGGCGAAGTGCAGGTGAAAACGCACAATCAACAGGTGTAGTTTTCATAGGAAATAATGCAGGGCAACACGCAACATCTGACCAAAAGGGCTACAATGTCGCCATAGGAAATGATGCGGGGAAATACGGCTCTAATGCTAACTATTCTATATTCATGGGGTATGCCGCAGGTGAAGGCGATTCAAGCAATACTTCCAATAACAACAATAACACAGGTATAGGCCACATGAGTTTGAAGGCTATTACCACAGGTGATGATAACTTAGGACTTGGATATAGGACTCTAAACGCCAACACAACAGGTAGCAGAAACTTAGCGATTGGAAATAACGCCTTAGACCTTGCAGACACGGAATCCGATAACATCGCAATTGGCTACGATGCGTTAGGTGGTGCTGTTGCAGGTGGCGAGA
>CAZPQL010000109.1:0-2993 GCA_964588725.1 uncultured Rhodobacterales bacterium | reverse complement strand
GGGTCGGTCCGATTTGTTGGAAGCATTGTTCGGGCAGCTTTTGCTGAGCGGCAACGGCTATCTGGAGGCAGTACCTCAAGACAACGAATTGCCCGGCGAGATTCACGTGTTGCGTTCGGATCGCATGCGCCTGGTGCCGGGAAACGACGGATGGCCGGTGGCATACGAGTACCGCGTAGGCGGGCGGGTACATCGGTTTGACATGACGGTGGATTTGCCACCCATTTGCCACGTCAAGCTGTTTCATCCGCTGGACGATCACTATGGGTTGTCGCCTATTCACGCTGCGGGAGCGGCGCTGGATGTGCACAATGCGGCATCGAAATGGTCCAAGGCCCTGTTGGATAACGCAGCGCGGCCATCGGGAGCGATTGTCTATAAGGGTGCCGACGGGCAGGGGACGCTGGCGTCGGATCAATACGATCGTTTGCTTGACGAGATGGCCAATTACCATCAGGGCGCGGCCAACGCCGGTCGGCCGATGTTGCTTGAGGGCGGGCTTGACTGGAAACCCATGGGATTTTCGCCAAGTGACATGGAGTTTCAGAAAACCAAGGAAAGCGCGGCACGCGACGTGGCGCTCGCCTATGGTGTGCCACCGATGTTGCTGGGTCTACCGGGAGACGCGACATATGCCAATTACGCCGAGGCGCACCGGGCATTTTATCGCCTGACCGTCTTGCCTCTGGCGGGAAAAACCTGTGCGGCGCTGAGTAACTGGCTGGTTTGTTATGGCGGCGACGGCCTGACGCTGAGTCCTGATCTGGACGGCGTTCCGGCGCTGGCGTCAGAGCGTGAAAGTCGCTGGAAACGCATTTCTGAAGCGGCGTTTCTGAGCGCGGCGGAAAAACGCGTGATGTTGGGTTTGCCCAAAGAGCCGGATGAGTGAGCGCAAGCGCGGTGTCGGGTCGCGGTTTCTTTATGAGCCGTTCGACGCGGCCCACGCCCGCATCGAGGCCAATGAACGGGTGACCGACGAACGCTGGGGTGCGCTGGAACGGCGGCTTTTGACCATCGAAACCATGCTCGAACGGTTGGATCGCCGCTTGTGGCTGGCGGTGTACGGGCTGGTGGGTTTTTTCCTGTCGCAGGGGGTGATGTCGCTGATGGAGTTTTCATCAAAATGAAGGAAATCAAGATGATAGATGATATTTGTGATCTGGGTTTGGAGCGGAAATTTTGCCGTTTGGACTCTGGTATTACGGTGGAAAACGACGGCAGCGTTTCAGGCTATGCGTCGGTTTTTGGCAAGGCGGATCAAAGCGGCGACGTCGTTGAGAAAGGCGCCTACGGCGCTTGCCTGAAGGCGGCTGCGGGCCTTGTGGGTCGCGTGAAAATGTTGTGGCAGCACGACCCAAAGTTGCCGATCGGGATCTGGGAGGAAATCGTAGAAGACGAACACGGGTTGTTCGTGAAGGGGCGGTTTTTGAACAGCGTACAGAAAGGTGCCGAAGCGATGGCGCTGGTGCAGGCTGGCGCAATTGACGGATTGTCGATTGGCTATAAGGCCAGGCGCACAACAAAGGACAGCAAAGGCCGTCGGCTTTTGCTTGAGGTGGACCTGTGGGAAGTGTCGCTGGTGACTTTTCCCATGCTTCCCGAAGCGCGGGTGGCGGGCAAAGCGGATGCTGAGGCCGGTGACTTGCTGCAAAACGTGGCCGACGCATTCGCAGAGGCCAGGACTATGCTGGTGACACACGGCCAGTGAATTTTCATCGATCACAGGATTATTTGATGAGCAAAACACAACAAAAAAACCGGTCGACCAAAGCATCGTCCGGCATTTCTCCGGCAATGGAAGTCAAGGCTGCCCTTGCAGGATTTCTAGCTGATTTCAGCGTTTTTCAAACTGATATCAAAACCAAATTTCAAGAACAGGAAAACCGTTTAACAATGATGGATCGTAAAACTATGACAAAATCACGCCCGGCACTGTCCAGCGCCGCTGAAGTGGAAGCCCCGCACAAGAAGGCATTCGCCGCCTATTTGCGTACCGGTGAGGACGACGGCCTGCGTGGCCTGTCGTTGGAAGAAAAAGCGCTGTCAACCACGGTGTCGGCTGATGGTGGCTATCTGGTCGATCCGCAGACGTCGGATCATATTTCCGGTGTGCTGCGCAATGCGTCGTCGATCCGGTCCATTGCCACGGTGGTCGAGGTTGAATCGACAGCGTACGATGTGTTGATCGACACAACCGATATTGGCGCGGGATGGGCGTCGGAAACAACGTCATCGGTTGAAACCGGCACGCCGCAGGTCGAGCGTATCACCATTCCGCTGCACGAGCTTTCGGCGCTGCCCAAAGCGTCGCAGCGTCTGCTGGATGACAGCGCATTCAACGTGGAGGAATGGCTGGCTGCGCGGATCGCGGATAAGTTTTCGCGTGCCGAGGGCGATGCGTTTATCACCGGCGACGGGGTGGACAAGCCAACGGGGTTTCTGAACTACGCTGCTGTTGACGACGCGATCTGGACCTGGGGCAATCTGGGCTATGTGGCCACAGGTGCAGACGGCGACTTTAATGCGACCGATCAGGCTGACGCGATTGTCGATTTGGTTTATGCGCTGGGGTCGCGGTATCGTGCCAATGCAACATTTGTGATGAATTCCAAAACCGCTGGCGCGGTGCGCAAGATGAAAGATGCCGACGGTCGCTTTTTGTGGTCTGACGGGCTTTCTGCCGGTGAACCCGCACGGCTGATGGGTTATCCTGTGCTTATCGCTGAAGATATGCCTGATATTGCGTCGGCAACAACAGCGATTGCCTTTGGTGATTTTGGATCCGGTTATACGGTGGCCGAGCGTCCAGATCTGCGCATTTTGCGTGATCCGTTTTCGGCTAAACCGCATGTGCTGTTTTATGCGACCAAACGCGTTGGCGGTGACGTTTCCGATTTTTCGGCGATCAAGCTGCTGAAGTTTGCTTTGACCTAAGGTTAACCCCTTGAAGCCAAAGCAAACGTCCGGTTGCGCGCCAAAAGGGCGCGTCCGGG
>CAZPQL010000108.1:0-3079 GCA_964588725.1 uncultured Rhodobacterales bacterium | reverse complement strand
GTCCAACACCGCCTTCAACGGCCTGACCCAGTTTCAGCAGAACGCCGGGGCTGTCGGCATCGGGGTACTCGATATCCATTGGTTCGTTAACCGTCAGATCCGAGACATTGCCCAGCTTGCTTGACGGATATTCGGCTTGCGCCATCGCCGCCGCTTGGGCCTGCTGTGGCGCTACCACCACCGCAGCGGCCGCACCGGCAGTCGCTATAGCGCTTCCGCGCAAAAATTGACGCCGTCCGGCGTCAACAAGTTTATCGCATTTCATTAGAAAAATCCTCCCGTTTTTGATCTTGTTCCAAGAGGATAACCGACGCAAAATCAAATTTGTGCCGTATTGAGAAAAAAGATTTGCCGCTATCGCTTTGTTTATAGGCCTTATTTTTACGTGTTCGGATTTCCTAACACAGAATCTGCCGCGCGTTGGCACGTAGACCGTTAATCATCGTCCTTGCTGATCCCGAATTTTTGCATTCTTTCCCAAAGCGTGGTGCGCGAAATTTTTAACAGCTTTGCGGCGGCCCCCGCATGCCCTTCGCTGTGTTCCAGAACCTCAATTATATGGCGTCGCTCCGCCGCCTCACGAATATCAGCCAAAGAAGCGGGACCAGATCCAAGCGCCACGCGTTCAGAGAACAGATCAGAAGGTTGCAATAGCGGCCCCGGTGCGCTCGCCAGGGCTTGATTTAGCCGGGCGCGTAGTTCTCGGCCGCCACCGGTCCAGTCATGGCCGCGCACCGCATCTTCGCAAAGGCTGCTGATTCCATCCAACGGGTTCGGTCGGCGGGCGTTCATGCGCGGGAATAATTCCGCCATCAGCCAAACCGCGTCTTCAGGGCGCTCGCCAAGCGGCGGCACCGGTATTTCGTTCATGTCGAGGCGGTAGATCAAGTCGAGGATCGACCCAGCCCGATTTTGCACTGTGTCCACCTTATGCCCGCCGGAAATGATGATCCGCCCGACAAACCCGTCAGTCAGTTTGGCAAGAAGGCCGTCCACGATTTCTGGTGGCAACAGGTCGATTGCATGAATGTATAAATACCCCTCCCCAACTTGATCAATCGCACCGCCCGAACGCAGCAATGACTCCGCTGCCTCCGATTCGCGGGCCAGGCTAACAGAAATAAATGGAGCCGCACGCCGGTCGGACATCTGGTGTATCCGTCGGGCGATCAGGCCTTTTCCCGTCCCTGGTCCTCCGATCACAAGAATGTTGCGGTCTTTTTGGGCGGCGTCTTGGATTTGTTGCTCGATTTTGCGGGCGGGAGCCGAGACCCCGAGCAACGGCGGGAATTCAACCCGCGGTGCACCGGTCAGCAAGACTGCAAGCCTGTCCAGCAGAACCGGCATCTCAAAAGGTTTGCTGACGTAATCCGCAGCCCCTGCACGCATCAGGCGTACGGCCTGCTCGATGCCGCCGTGTCCGGTGACGAACAGAAAGGGCGGCGGCGTGCTGGTCTTGTGAAGCTCGACAAACAGGTCTTCGCCGGTGCCGTCCGGCAGGCGGATATCGCAGATCACCGCGTCGATCGGCGTGCGTGGAGCCCGCAAGGCCCCCAGCGCGCGTGCCACCTGACGCAGCCAAAGGACGTCCGCGCCTTCCAGTTCCAGCCGTTGGACCAGCGAACCACCCATGATCTCGTCATCCTCGACCACGGCAATGCGGGCGCCCCTCAACATGCACGGGCCTCCGCCAGGGTCTTGCACGGCAGGCCGATTTCAACCGTGGTTACCCCGCCAACCCGGTTCAGGAGGATCTGACCGTCCAGTTCGGACACAAGGTCGTGCACCAGCCGCAATCCGACGCCGCTTCCGGGTGATGTCTCGCCGGCCCCCAACAAGCGCTCTGCCGCAGTCTTAGAAAGCCCGTCGCCAGTGTCCGATACCTTTACGCACAAATTGTAAGGGCGCGTGTCGGGCGGGACGCTCAATTCGAGGCTCACACCACCATGCTGCCCGGCAGCCTCGGAGGCGTTCAAAAGCAGGTTCAAGGTGATCTGGCGCACCGGCGCTGCTGGAAAACCGCGCAAGGAATCGGGTTCGACCGTTACCTTCCAGTCAAGAGTTTGAAACCGTCGCGCGGTTTCTGGATGCATCAGCACGTGCAAGTCGTCAAAGTCGTCCAGTGACAGCTCAGCCCCCTGGCGGTCGAGCCGGTTCTGCTCCAGCGTTGCACGCGCGACATCGCGCAAATGCGCAAGGCCGCGGTGCAGCAGGCCAGCGGACTGACGCACCACGTCCGGCCGGTCGGCGAATTTCTGGATCGTGTCGGTGGCGGTCAGTAGCCCGCCCAACGGATTGTTGATTTCATGAGCCAGAGACGACGACAGCCTGCCAAGGCTCACGAAACGTTCGCGCTCTGCCAGCCGACGTTCGGTGTCGGCCTTGGCTTCGATTGCGTCGACCATCTGGTTGTAGGTTTTAACAAGTCGCGCAGGTTCGCCGTCACCTTCCGGAGCTGTTCCGTCCGGGATCCGAATGGGCGAACCTTCCGTGTCACCCATCCAGACAACGAGCCGCGAAATAGGAACCAGCATACGTCGCGTAGCAAGATAGCCGAGCAAAGCAAGAATCATGGTCACCACCGCATTTCCAAATATAAGGATCCGGCGGGTCTCGACCCTGTCGGTGATCAGATCGGATATGTTCAATTCCGTCAAGATCAGTCCGACATTGCGGCCCTGATAAACCAATGGGGCAAACAGTTTTACATGTGGCGCCGCCTTAGCCACCACCAGATCACCCGGCGGGTGCGAACCAATAGTGAGGGCTGAGATTGGGCTGGCCACGGGTGCACGGCGCGGTTCAGTTGCCGCAAGGATACTGCCTTGAACATCCGCAACTGCTGAAAACAGTGTTCTGCGCCCGGTCGAAGCCCCGGCGGCACGCTCCAGCGTGTCATAGATCTCCCAAATGTCATTACGAAGAACATGCGGACCCAGAGCCACGGACAAAGCCTGAACGTGCAATCTGGCGATCTCTCGAATTCGCGAGGTTTGTTGCCGGTCGATCTCTGCCAACACGAATTGAGAGGCAACGACGCCCACCAGAATCATCAGCAAGGCGACGACCATCGGCACCC
>CAZPQL010000107.1:0-3337 GCA_964588725.1 uncultured Rhodobacterales bacterium | reverse complement strand
TGGCGAAGACGTACAGATTTTTGACGCGCACCGGGCCGACGTGGCCGTAGTGGCCGCCTATGGTCTGATCCTGCCGCAATCTGTGCTGGATGCGCCCCAATTCGGTTGCCTGAATATCCACGCCTCGTTGCTGCCGCGCTGGCGTGGTGCCGCGCCGATCCACCGCGCGATACTGGCCGGCGACGGGCACACCGGTGTGTGTATCATGCAAATGGAGGCCGGTCTCGATACCGGGCCGGTTTTGCTGCGCAAAGCCACCGCGATCAAGGCGGAAGACACCACTGCGACGCTGCACGACCGGCTGTCGGATCTGGGCGCAGAGATGGTTGTGCAGACGTTGCAAAATATTTCCGGTCTGACCGCTGAACCCCAGCCCGAAGCGGGCGTCGTCTATGCCCATAAAATCGACAAATCCGAGGCGCGGATCGACTGGACTCTCCCGGCTGACGTCGTGGATCGCCACATCAGAGGCCTGTCGCCCTTTCCCGGTGCGTGGTGCAACGGCGGGGGTGAACGTCTGAAGATTTTACAAAGCACCCCTGCACACGGGGTCGGCGCGCCCGGCGTGGTTCTTGACGACGATCTGACGGTGGCGTGCGGCAGCGGTGCCGTACGGCTGGTCCGCCTGCAGCGCGCGGGCAAAGCGGCGATGGGCTGGCACAAGCTGAAACGTGGTTTCGATCTGCGGGTTGGAACCGTGCTTGGCTGATCCTATATAGGACGCAAGCCACACAATTTGAGGTAAAAATGGCCATTGTAATCCTGTTGATCATCGGCGCTGCCGCCGGTTTCATTGCCACGCGGATCATGGATCTGAACACGTCGGTGCCGGTGACGATAGCCATTGGCGTGCTGGGCGCGTTGATCGGCGGTTTCGTGCTGCGCGCCCTGCTAACAGTGCTTGGCATCGCCTCGGGGTTCATCGGTGCGATTCTGGGCGCGCTGCTGCTGATCTGGATATATCAAAGGTATATCGCAGGCGAGTAAGGTCCGGACAACCTCCTCCGCCGCGCCCTGACCAAAGCGCCAGATCTCCACGGGGCCGAAATAGGCGGTGACATCCGACCCCTCAACCTTTTTCAGCCGCGTACCATCGGCGCCGTAAACGTAAGTGGTTGTGTTGCCCGCATAAGCCGCAGCTCCAAGAGTAATACCTGTCCGTACCAACCACCCTCCAATCGCTGTGGCTAATACCGCTCCCACTGTCGGTGCAGCAACGGCTACGTCATTCCCCCCCGGATCGCTCAAATTCACCGGATCGTTGAGGCTGCAGGCATACCCGACCGGCGGATGTTTTCTGCTTTTTGTCAGCGCCAGTCTGAATTCGAATTTTGGTTTGTGGTTCGCTCAATCTGGCGATGAAGGTCCGGATTTGGGTTTGGAATTTCGTTTTAGGTCAGAAAAGCGGGCACCGCGTGCTCGATGATTTTGGCGCTGCAGGGTAAGGCTTTGGCGGGCGAAAATTACCGGATGGTTAAATACTGGTCCAATATTGGATCATAAAATTTAAGTTTTGGTTTTAGATTGGTTTCGTGTATTGTGCAGACACGACTCTAAAAAAATCAAAGTATCGTCACATTAAGACGGAAAAGGGGGACTACTGTGGAAGAACAAATAGCTGAGCTTGTTGCGACAGTCGCGGAGCTCAAAGCCAGTGCCGCGACAACCAACACGATTTTCGCCGAGACCTATTACTATCTAACAATTCCGTTGATGATTTTCATTCACGCGGGATTTTTGGCGTATGAAATGGGCGCGTCGCGGACAAAAAACGTTTTGTCGTCGGGCGTAAAAAATATTCTGGCGTTTGCTTTCGTGCTGCCAACTTTTTACTTTTTTGGCTGGTGGGTTTACTGGGGGTTCCCAACCGGAATACCCGGAGCAGCTGGTCCAAATGGCATATCCGGCGTGGAATACGCCAGTTCCATAGCTTGGGCTTGGGGCGAGTCGGCGCAGTACATGGGACCGAACATAGCGGACAACGCCTCTGGTGTATTCTGGGGGGCTTTCGCAATGTTTGCGGCCACAACAGCATCCATCATGTCGGGTGCGCTGATTGAAAGAATTCAAACCGTTGGATTTGTGATCCTCGCCATAGTCTTAGGCTCATTTGCCTGGGTTCTTGCGGCTGCGTGGGGTTGGCATGCAGATGGTTGGCTGGTGCAGAAATTTGGTGTGCACGACTTTGGTGCCGCCGGAGTGGTGCATGTGATCGCCGGATTTTTTGCTTTGGGTGTTCTTTTGCATCTTGGTCCAAGAATCGGAAAATTCAACGCCGATGGTTCGGCAAACCATATTGCCGGTCACAACCTGCCGCTGACCGCTGTTGGCCTTATGTTGATTATCGCCGGATTTTGGGGATTCCTCATGGCATGTCTGATTGTGCCAGGAGAGGCCTGGTCCTGGTTTGGTGATAAATTCTCGTCGATCTATGGCACACCCATGACGTTGTCGGGTCTGTCTTTCAACATACTGATGGCGATGGGTGGTGGCACGATCGGTGCCTGGCTTGTCACACGGGATCCGTTTTGGATGATGTCCGGCATGCTGGCGGGGATTATTGCAACGGCGTCGGGGCTTGATATCTATTGGCCCGGGTTAACCTTTGTAATAGCGTTTGTGGCTGGCGCGATTTTGTCACCCGCCGCAAGAATTCCGGAACGATTTGGAATCGACGACGCCGTTGGCGCGGTTACGGTACACGGGACGATTGGCGTGTTTGGCCTGATTGCACTTGGTGTATTTGCGTCCGGTTTCCCTTCATTGCAGGGCGCAGCCGGTGACGCGCCGACGATCAGTCTCTACGGTCAGATCATCGGTGCGATTGTCTTTGTGCTGGTCGGGTTCGTGCCCGGGTATATCGTTGCGGGAATTCTGAAAATGCTTGGCATGTTGCGCGTACCAGAAAAAGCCGAAATTGCCGGTCTTGATCCGGTCAAGGTGGCCTCGGCGGCTTACCCCGAAGGCATACCACCCTCTGCCGCACCGGCAGAATAACGAAACCTAGGGAAAGGAAAACAAGATGGGATTTCCATTTGAACCAGCCAGCTGGGACGCCGTGACCGGTGCCATGTACATGGGCGCAGGGGGGTCAATGACGCTGGTCTATACCTTGATCGCCGCCGCAGTCTGCGTCTACGCACTGTGGCGGGGTCACAGCAAAGAACACGCTTTGTACGACAAGCACAAATAGAGATCGTGAAAGCAAACGAACCGGGCCTTCACGGGCCCGGTTTTTTTGTTGCCACGCTGAGGGTAGGGCAAATGCGCCCGGTCCTTGGGTAAAAATATGACTGGCGGTGTTGTACGTCAGCACCAGACGCCTGGTGACATCGCG
>CAZPQL010000106.1:0-3637 GCA_964588725.1 uncultured Rhodobacterales bacterium | reverse complement strand
CAAAACAAGTAAAAGGAAGAGCAACACATTTATCAGAAGTTATGAGAACGGGGGAGTGGAGTGACTAGATATGCAATACCTAGAAAAGTAAAATTACCTGAAGAAAAATCTGTTTTTGGTGATGAACGAACAAAAAGAAAAAAAGCAGATAAGTATACTGGAAGACATGGAAAATCACTTAATCCTAATGAATATACAGGAAGAAATATAGCTACAGAACAAACGACAAAAAAATTTAAAGAAGAACTTAGGGGTAAATTGTATTATGGACAAAAAAAGGTGTGATACTTGCGAATGTTACGAATGTAACTGTGACGAGTGCGAATGTGATTGCCACCACAATGATAGAGTTTCTACTAATCTTCATGATCGACAACCAGATAGTGAATAAAACACAAAGATTTCAAGATATTGACAGATGTCTTTATTTTGCTGAACGATTAAATAAACAACCAAGTATACCTTCTGAGGAAGGAGACAAACGAATAACAGCATACTGCAAACCAGTAAACAAGTAAGGGGAATACATGTTAGCAGAACTCGCAGCGGCTAATGCCGCCTTTAGCGTAATAAAAAGTTTTGTGTCTAACGGCAAAGAACTCGCCAGTTGTGGCAAACAAATCTCTGACTTTGTTTTTGCAAAAGAACAGATACAAAAGAAAGCAAACAAGAAGAAAGCGAGTGGCGTAGGAGGTGGTGACCTCGAAGAGTTCATGGCTCTTGAAAAAATAAAAGAACAAGAAAAAGAACTCAAACAACTTATGATTTACGCAGGGCGACCCGGACTTTGGGAAGATTGGCAAAGGTTTCAAGCTGAAGCACGTAAGTCACGAAGATACGCAGAAAAGATGGCTGAAAAGCGTAGAGAAGAAATGTTACATATTGCAGGGTGGACTTTTGGAATTGTAATATTTGTGGGTATTACTGTAGCAATGGTTTACACTCTTGCTAAATGGGTGGGTAAAATATAATTTTCTTGCATTATTTGTAGTTTATCTGTATAATAGAGAAACAACAGGAGTTTCTCACATGAAGTCATTAGCAGCCCAAGCATTAACATTTCAATACAAATTACAACTAGAAAACGCAAAAAACGTTATAAACATGAACAACATAGCATTAGCTGAAGTAGATAAAGCGTTAAGTGATATGTTTACAGCAACAACAAAGTTAAAATTACTTAATGACCTTGTAGAAAACAATATAAAAAAAGTAGAAACTCAAGAAGAAGAAGAAGAAAATAAGACGTAGAATATTTATAAATGAAAATGGAAAACCACTTCGTCTGTTACCTGCAGAAGAAATTAAAAGATTAAATAAAGAGTTAAATAGTCCTTCTCGTATACAAAAAAAACACAAAGAATATTTAAAAAATAAAAAGCTTCAAGAAAAAATAAAACACGCAGAGTTGCAAAAAAGACTTGAAGACGAAAAAACAAAACAATTAACAAAGAAATCTCGTAAAAGAAATGGCAAGTAGTTATCTCGTATTAGTAAACAACGTGTTGAGAGACATGAATGAAGTAGAATTAACCAGTTCTACTTTTAGTAGTTCTAGGGGTGTGCAAACAACTGTAAAGGACTATGTAAATAAAGCAATATCAGACATACTTAATTCTGAACTTAACTGGCCCTTTACTAGATCAGAAGGTTCAGTAGATGTAATTGCGGGTAAACAACTTTACAGTTTTGCAAGTATATCTTCTTCTTTAAAATATATTGATTATGACAACATATTTCTTGCACCAAAAGATTATATATCAAATGGTGATTTTGAAATAAGTGGATCTGCAAGTATAACAAACTGGTCTACCGTGTCGGGTAGTCCTGCAGCAAGTTCAAAGTTTGGCAATACGTTGTTGTTGACAAGTGCAGAAGCATCACAAGCTGTTAATGATTTGGTAGTTGGACAATCGTACACTATTGTAACTCAAATTAGTGGTGCAACTCTTACTTTAGAAGTAGGTACAAGTTCAGGAGGTTCGCAAACTAAATCAGCAACTCTTACTATAAGTAATGCTAATGAAGTTCTTCTTTCAGAAACAACGTTTACTGCAACAGCAACAACACATTACGTAAGTTTTACTGAAGCTTCGGGTTCTGCAGCGTACGTTAAATTAGTTCAACTTATGGAAAACACAACTTCAACACCGTTAAAATATTTATCATACGAAGAATATAATGACAGGTATCGTGAAAGAGATTCTAAACCAGATACAGATAAGTTTGCGTTACCAGAATTTGTGTACACAAACTACAACGATGAATTAGGCTTAACGCCTATACCTGACACAAGTAACAGAGTATTAAAATTTGATTATTACATTACTAATACTGCTCTTTCTTCTCATAGTGATACATCAATTATCCCGACAAGATTTGAATCAGTAATTACATCTCGTGCAAAATACTACACACACATGTTTCGTTCAGACGTGCAGACGGCACAATTTGCTTTGAAAGAATACGAAGATGGTATTAAACGCATGAGAATAGAATTAATAAATAGAAAAGATTACATGAGGGCAGTATAAGTGGCTGATCTTAGCGAAACCGCTGCATTTCCATTTGTTTGTGAAGGTGGATTAGTTCTTGACCAATCAACTTTTATAATGAAACCCGGACAAGCACTTGAGTTAGAAAACTTTGAACCTGACATTGAAGGTGGTTACAGAAGAATAAATGGTTTTCAAAAGTTCGTAGGACAGACTGTTCCAGAAACTGCTAGTAGTACAGAGCCAGTATTGATGACAACTGTATTTAATAATTATGTTCTTGCAGCACGAGGAACAAATATATTTAGTTCGGCATCTACACTTTTAACTACAAAGATAGTTTCAGGCACAGGTATGACAGGTTCAGGCACAATAGTTGTTAAATCTACTACTTCATTTTCATCGAGTGGCACGTTATTTATAGATTCTGAACAGTTTACATACACTGGAAAATCTGCAACAACTTTTACAGGTGTAACACGAGCCGCCAACAGCACAACGGCTGCAGACCATTCTGCAACAACAGTTGTATCTGAAACATGGACAACTAGAGATAGTAGTAGAACTAGTGCAACTAAGTACTCTTTTGAAAAATTTAATTTTGATGGTAATGATAAAATAATAGTTGTTGATGGTAACAACGACCCTACAGTATTTAATACGTCTCTTAGTGCTACTGATGTAACTACAAGTAGCGTTGAAGGTGCAAAACACGTTGCAGCATTTAAAAGCCACATGTTTTATTCGGGCATGTCTAGTACACCACAAGAACTAGTATTTAGCCAACCATTTGACGAAGATGCGTTTAGTTCAGGATCAGGGGCAGGCAGTATTAAAGTTGATGACAATATTGTAGGACTTAAAGTTTTCCGTGATAATTTATTTATATTTTGTGAAAATAGAATATTTAAATTGGGAGGTAGTTCATTAAGTGATTTTGCTATCGTACCTGTAACAAGAAATATAGGATGTATAAACGGTGACACTATCCAAGAATTTGCAGGAGATCTTATCTTTCTTGGACCTGATGGGTTACGTACTATTGCAGGTACTGCAAGAATTGGTGACGTTGAATTGGGTACTATAAGTTCTAATGTACAAAGTTTATTTAGAGAAAATATATCTGATTCAGGATCGTTTAC
>CAZPQL010000105.1:0-3742 GCA_964588725.1 uncultured Rhodobacterales bacterium | reverse complement strand
GAGCCGCATCCCAACATGGCCGACCTTTATCGAAAGAAGGTCAGCGAACTCCAGTCGTTTGCGGGCCGGGGCCACATTGTCATCGCCGCCAAAACTATTGGCGCAGGCGTTAAGCAAATCAAACGCCTGCGCAGCACGCCCGCGCATCAGTGCGTTACCGGCGCGTAAAGCAGCGGTTTTGGCGGTCTCTTCAAGCTCGGCGCTATGCACCATGGACAACAGGTGCTCGACCTCGTCAAAATCCAGCCGATCTATGGCATCTTTGGCGGCGGCCTTCATGTTGGCCAGCCCGTGCATGCCCTCATTATTCGCGTCGATTTCGGATTTCAGGGCGTGGTATTCTTCGGCCTTTATCACCAGGATATCGCGCAGTTGGCCCGATTTCAGATCAAACGCGTCATCCACCCCAAAGCGACGGGCTAAAATTTGCAGATGTTGCAGGTTCAGATCGCGCAATTTATCCAATGAACCGGCCAGCGAACCGTATTTCCTGTTCAGTTCGTCCTGTCCGGCAGCAATCCCCGTCAGGCGCGCCAGCACCGCCCGATTGATTTGCGGCGCGATTGTCCCCGTGAATGTAGTGTCATCCAGCAGCGTGGCCAGTGCGTGGCGCACCACCGTGCGAAACAGCGATTTCATATCGTCGGTTTGGTAGTCAGGCAGGGTGCCCGGCCGCGCCAGCCTGTCCCGCATCAGTTCCAGAACCCTGTCTTTGTCGTTGTCGCAGTCCACCACCTGCTGCGCAGTGGGCAACGACGCCTCGATCATATCCGCCAGCAATATTTCGGCGTCGGCGGGTGTGTCATGGGGAATGGAGTTGAGCGACGCGCGGGCAGACTCTAGCAAGGTTTGATCCCTCTGCCTTGACCCTGTCGCCCGCCTGTCCTAGACGCGCGGCTGCGCGCAACTTGCATAAAATCGGGAACATCATGGGTTTCAAAACCGGTATCGTCGGCCTGCCGAACGTGGGCAAATCCACGCTGTTCAATGCGCTGACCCGCACCGCAGCGGCGCAGGCGGCGAATTTTCCGTTTTGCACCATTGAACCCAATGTGGGTGAGGTCTCGGTGCCTGATGCGCGGCTGGCCAAACTGGCCGCGATTGCCGGCTCCCGGGCGATACTGCCGGCACGCATGACGTTTGTGGATATCGCGGGGTTGGTCAAAGGGGCCTCCAAGGGCGAAGGGCTGGGCAACAAATTTCTGGGCACGATTCGCGAAGTCGACGCCATTGCCCACGTACTGCGGTGTTTTGAAGACGATGACATCACCCACGTGGACGGGCGTATCGACCCGATCAAAGACGCCGAGATTATCGAGACCGAACTGATGCTGTCGGACATGGAAAGCATCGAAAAACGGCTTGCCAATCTGTCGCGAAAGCTGCGCGGTGGCGATAAAGAGGCGGCGGAACAGGACGATCTGTTACGCCGGGCACTGGCCGCGCTGGAAGCCGGGCACCCGGCACGCACAGTAGACGTGAGCGACGACGAGCGGCGCCCGTGGGAGATGTTGCAGTTGCTGACCTCCAAGCCGGTGCTTTATGTGTGCAACGTGGAAGAAGACGCCGCCGCCAACGGCAACGCGTATTCCGACGCGGTGGCAAAAATGGCCGCCGCACAGGGGGCGGCGCATGTGGTCATTTCGGCAGCGATTGAAGAGGAAATCAGCCAGCTTGAGGCGGATGAAACCGAAATGTTTCTCACCGAGATGGGTCTGGCCGAGGCCGGTCTCGACCGGTTGATCCGCGCGGGTTACGCGCTTTTGCACCTGCAGACCTATTTCACCGTCGGCCCCAAGGAAACCCGCGCCTGGACGATCAGGCAGGGGATCAAGGCCCCGCGCGCCGCAGGCGTCATCCACGGCGATTTCGAACGCGGTTTCATACGCGCGGAAACCATCGCTTACGCAGACTTTGTGGCGCTCAACGGCGAACAGGGCGCCAAAGAGGCGGGCAAAATGCGCGTAGAGGGCAAATCATACGTCGTCGCCGACGGCGATGTTTTGCATTTTCTTCATAGTTCTTAATTGCGCCACTTTTTGGTGAAGCCCCGTTAACCCCCCGATGCCACCCTTGCACGGGGGCGTAAATACGGGGAGCCAGGGGTGGCCGGTTTTACGCATATGTCCACAATCGTGGGCAATGGACTGCAGCATATGCGGGACATAACAGATCTTGACGTCATGGTGACGGCCGACGGGGTCTATCTTTATTCGGCGTCGCATCAGGACGGGGGCATCAACAGCTTTCGACTAAGCGCCAACAGTACAGCGGTTTTTTCCGACGCTATCGCGGCAACCGGAGCGACGGGCACCATGGGACTGGTGTCGATCGACGTTCACATGGTCGCCGGTCAGATGGTCCTGATCCCGTCCGGGCGGTTTGCTGCGGGCGTCGTACTGCACGAAATTGACGCTACCGGCAGTTTCACTAATTTGTTTTCGCCGCCGCTGCCCACATCTTCGATCAGCCAGTTCACCCATACCATTACCGTTGATGTTGGTGGCAAATCGTTCATGTTCGCCAGCCAGTACGGCCAGTCGAAACTGCGGTCGTTCAGGCTCAATGATGATCTGAGCCTGACCCGCAAAAGCGTTTACGCCGATAACAATAACCGGTCTCTGGGCGATATTTCGGATTTTGCCACGGTGACGACGAAAAAGGGCACGTATCTGTTTGCCGCTTCAAGTATGGATGCAGGCCTGACCAGTTTCAAAGTGGAAAAATGGGGAGGCCTCAAACAAAAAGACGTGGTCAAACCCGCCGACGACACCGGCTTTTCCAACCCTACCGTGCTCGATGTGGCGCATGTCGGCAAGCGGGCTTTTTTATTGATGGGCGCGGCGGGGTCGGACACGATTACGGTCTATAGAATAGGCAACAACGGCAGGCTAAAAGAGGTGGATTCGGTGATGGATGATCTGGATTCGCGGTTCCAGAACGTCAGCGTGATCGACTCGTTCTCTTACGGTGGCCGCACGTTCATCATCGCAGGCGGATCCGACGGCGGACTAACGCTGTTTGAGCTCGACCATCGTGGTAAACTGTTTGAAATCACCTCGATCACGGATCAGCTTGATACCACGCTTGACTCGGTTTCGGCGCTAAACGTGGTCGTGATCGGCGACGATATACAGGTTTTTGTCAGCAGCAGCACCGAGGACGGTATCACCCAGTTCGACCTTGATCTGGGCAACCTGGGCGATGTGATCAAAGGCGGTCGCACGGCGGACACGCTGGTCGGCACCGCCGCCGACGATCTGATTTACGGAATGGGGCGGGCGGATAACCTGTCCGGGGGAGACGGAGATGACCGTCTTTTCGACGGCAGGGGGCGTGACAAGATGACCGGCGGTGCCGGGGCCGATGTTTTTGTCTTTGAACAGGACGGCCGCACCGATACGATCACCGATTTCACGCTGGGCAAAGACCGTATCGATCTGTCGGATTTCGACAACCTGCATTACTATGGTGATCTGAAAATAAAACCCCGGTCTTTTGGTGCCATCATCAAAGTTGACGGTGAAAAAATCCGCGTTTTCAGCGACGACGGCGCAGCGCTGCACATGAGCGATTTCTCGCAGCACGATTTCATATTCTGATCAGTGACGGGTCTTCCACGGTTAGGCCAGCGGACGGCAATTATTCCCTTGTCCCATCACGCGAAATGCGGATAGAACCGGCCCCGGAGACGTGGCCGAGTGGTCGAAGGCGCTCCCCTGCTAAGGGAGTATACCGGGAA
>CAZPQL010000104.1:0-4165 GCA_964588725.1 uncultured Rhodobacterales bacterium | reverse complement strand
GCTTTAGAAGAAGAAAGACGACTTGCATATGTAGGAATAACAAGAGCAAAAAAAGAAGCTTTTATATCATTCGTAATGAATAGAATGTATCGAGGGGATTGGGTTGATTCTTTAGCCTCAAGATTTATCGATGAACTACCTGAAAAAAATATTGAAAAAGAGGAAATAACAGAACAAAATGAAGAAGATTTCTTTTTTAATCAAGACATAGATTATAATGAAGGCATAAGAAGTCCTGGATGGGCTAGACTGCAAAATAAAAAATTAAAAAAAATTAAATGAACCAAATTAAAAGATTGAGAAAGCTCTTTAAAACCTACAAAATTGATGGATATTTGATACCAAAAAATGATGAATTTTTTGGGGAATATGTTCCAGAATATAAAAATAGGTTAAAATTTATTTCTAATTTTTCGGGTTCATACGGCTTTGCCTTAATATTAAAAAATAAAAATTACTTATTTGTAGATGGCAGATACACACTCCAGGCTAAAATTCAAAGTGGCAAAACATTTAAAATTATTACTATGCCAAACAAATTTCCACATGACGTTCTCATAAATAAAAAAATTTCTATTGGCTTTGACCCAAAACTACACACAGAATTAATGCTTTCTAGACTTTTTAAGAAAAGTAACTGTAAATTAATATCCATAAATGAAAATTTAATAAATAAAATTTGGAAAAGAAATAATTCTAGAAAATCTAATAAATTTTATAAATTAAAAGATATAGATTCAGGAAGAAGTCAAAAAAATAAGATTTTAACTTTATCAAAAATACTAAAGAAAGATAAAGTAGATTTGCAGTTAATTTCTGCTCCTGAAAATGCTGCCTGGCTATTAAACATGAGAGGAACAGACTCTGAATTTACGCCAATTCCAAACTGTTATCTAATTATGAATAGCAGTAAAAAAGTATATATGTTTTGTGATTTAAAAAAAATTAGCAAAAAACTAAAAGGAAATTTAGGAAAAAATATTACAATAATAGATATAAAAAATATCGAAAAATTTATTTCAAAAATAAAGAGTAAGACTTTTCAGATAGATAATTCTTCTTGTTCAATATTTTTTAAAAGTATTATTAAAGTTAATAATAAAATTATAGAAAAATACGATCCTATTTATCTCCTCAAATCGTTAAAAAATAAAACTGAAATTAAAAATACTATAAAAACACATATTCATGATGGCGCTGCTTTAACTAAATTTTTAGTTTGGCTTCATAATAATTATAAGAAAAAAAAAATTACCGAAATAATAGCACAAAATAAATTACTAGAATTTAGAAAGAAAAATAAAAACTTTAGATCATTGAGTTTTCCAACAATATCGGGATCTGGGCCTAATGGAGCGATAATCCACTACAAAGCAAATAAAAAAAGTAATAGAGTTTTGAAAAAAGGTGATTTGTATTTAGTAGATTCGGGTGGCCAATATAATTTTGGAACAACGGATGTAACTAGAACAATTTCTCTAAATAATAACGAAACTAGAATAAAAAATATTTTTACCCGAGTATTAAAGGGCCATATTGCTGTAGCAAACTACAAAATAAAAAAAAATACCTGTGGATCTGAAATAGATGCTGCAGCAAGAAAACCTTTAAAACAAATCAATCTCGATTATGCTCATGGTACTGGCCATGGTGTTGGATATTTTTTAAATGTTCATGAGGGACCACAGGCGATATCCAGGGGCAATAGGATTAAATTTAAAGAAGGAATGATTGTGTCTAATGAGCCAGGCTATTATGAAGCTGGTAAATTTGGAATTAGAATAGAAAATCTTATTACAGTTAAAAAAACAAATAATTCTTATAAATTCAATGATCTCACTCTAGTTCCTATTGATAAGAAATTAATTCAAAAAAATTTACTAAATGAAAGCGAAGTCAAATGGCTAAATAATTATCACACAAAAGTTTATAATAATTTAAAAAAATATATGAATAAAAACGAACTAGCTGAACTTAGAAAATCATGTTCAAATATTTAATATTTTATACCAGTCTTTTTCGTAAACAATTTTAACTTTCAATTCTTTTGCCTTTTCAATTTTTCTTTTTGTTGGTTTGGAAGCGCCAACCACTAACATGTCCAACTTTTTTGATATTGTGCCTAGTACTTTTCCTCCATTATCTTCTGCTAAAACTTTTGCTTCAGATCTACTTATTTTTTCAAATCCACCAGTAAACATTAAGTTTTTATTAGTTAATTTTCCCCTTTTTTTTGAATTTTGATAATTTTTTACTTCAAGAACTTGCACTAAAGACTTTACAACATCAGTATTTATTTTATTTAAAAAAAATATTTCAATTGATTTAATTTGTATATCACCAATACCATCAAGATCTTTTAAATTATTTAAAATTTCTGCTCTTTTATTTTGATTTAATAAATCAGAAAATTTATTAATTGATGTAAAAAAACCAGCAATAATCTTTGCATTTTCTTGTCCTATATGCCTTATGCCTATTGAATATATAAACCTGTCCAAAGAAATATTTTTTGCTTTTTCAACTGCTTTTTTTAAATTATTAATAGAAAGATCACCCCAACCTTCCAAATCTCGGATTTTTTCAAAATTTAACTTAAATATATCTTGTGGTGTTTTTATTAATTCTAAATTCCAAAATTGATCAACAACTTTTTTACCTAAACCCTCTATGTTAAATGCTTCTTTTGATGCAATATGTTTTATTTTTTCTCTTGCAGTAAAGTTACACTCGTACCCTTTAGTACATCTTCTAACTGCATCTTCCTTATTTGTTAATTTGTTAATTTCTTTATATGTTTTAGCTCCACAAAGACACTTTTCGGGAAAAATGAATATTTTGCTATTTTTATTTCTTTTAGATTTATCAACAGAGACTACTTGAGGAATCACATCGCCTGCTCTTCGTATTTGAATTGTATCTCCGATTCGAATATCTTTTCTATTAATTTCATCTTCATTATGTAAGGTAGCGTTTGAAACAACAACGCCTCCAACAGTTACTGGTTCTACTTTAGCTACTGGGGTTATAGCTCCAGTTCTTCCAACTTGAATAACTATATCTTTGATCTTAGTAGTAGCTTTTTCAGATGAAAATTTGTAAGCAATAGCCCACCTTGGAGAACTAGAAGTGCTACCTAGTCGTGATTGTAATTCTAAATTGTTAACTTTGAAAACTAAACCATCAATATCATAATCAAAAGATGATCTTATCTCTTCTATTAATTTATGATTTTTCTCAATTTCGTCTAAACCGTTAACAACTTTATTATATGGATTCGTATAAAATCCCCACTGGCTGAGTTTATTAATAAATTCTGATTGTTTTTTAAAGATCATTGGCTCAACCACACCAAAGCCATAAACAAAATATTTTAGAGGTATTTTTTCAGTTTGTTTTGAATCTTTTTGTCTTAATGAACCTCCAGCAGCATTTCTTGGATTTGCAAAATTATTTTTTATTTTTTCAAAATCTTTTTTTCCTATATAAACTTCACCTCTTAATTCAAGTATTTTAGGAATGTTTTTTCCATTAATTTTTTTAGGCAGGCCCTTAATTGTATTTAAATTTTGAAGTATATCCTCTCCTGTGATTCCGTCTCCTCTGGAAAGACCTTTGACTAATATACCACCCTCATAAGTTAATGAAGCTGATATGCCATCAATTTTAGGTTCTAAAGAAAGTTCTATATTTAAATCTTTATTTTTTAAAAAATTAGTAATTTTACTTAAAAAATCTTTCATATCTTTTTTTTCAAAAGCATTTGACAGCGAAAGCATAGGTTTAAGATGTTTTATTTTTTTAAATTTTTCAGATGGTTTGTAACCAACTTTTTGACTGGGTGAATTTTTATTTTTGAGATATTTATACTTTTTTTCGAGATTTAAAATCTCTTCCTTTGCTCTATCATAGTCTTTATCTGAAACAATAGGATTATCACTTTCAAAATATGCTTTATCATATTTTTTTAATTCATTTATTTTTTTAAAATTTAATTCTTCAACTTCTTTTCTTTGCATGAACAATTTACTCGAACAAACTTCTTATTTTTCTTCTAATAAGGCCCATTTCTTTTTTATTTTCAACTTTTTTGGTTTTATATTGTTTATTAAATACTTTGTAGCTTTTCTTATACCAATCTCCAGTTTGATAATTATAGCCTAAA
>CAZPQL010000103.1:0-4365 GCA_964588725.1 uncultured Rhodobacterales bacterium | reverse complement strand
ACATGGATATGTATTTAGAAAAGAACCTCCGTTCCAGCAGAGGTGTCTTAATCACAGGACCACCCGGAACAGGAAAAACGCTATGCTGCAACGTAGTAATGAATCAGATAGATGTGACTACAATTTACATAGCCAGAGATGCTATCACCAATTCAGGGCAAATATCCCGACTCTACAAATTAGCCCGCCATTTGGCCCCGACCATGGTTATCATTGAAGATATTGATACATTAGGTGGATTAGACCGTAGAGAGGCACACGACCATCCCTTGTTAGGTGAGTTCCTCAATTGTCTTTCAGGTGTAGAACGAAATTCAGGTGTGGTGACTTTAGCCACTACTAACTATCCACAGCATTTGGATTGGGCATTGGCTGACCGACCCGGTAGGTTTGATGCCAGAATTAAATTTGGTTATCCAAAGGCAGAGGCTCGTGCTGCTATCTTAGAAAAATATTTGGAGCCATTTACGGTGGATAAGTTGAACATAAAATCTATTGTCAAGAAATCAGAAGGATTTTCTGGAGCCTATCTGCAAGAAGTAGTTCAAACCGCTTTCATGCTATCATTTGAAGAGAATGGATACGATGCTGGGGCAGTAGTAATTACAGATAAACATCTAAACACAGCCTTAGAGAGTTTAATATCCCAGCGTTCCCTCTCCAAAACCGAGAGAGGTATCAGAGAAGCAGACGATACCAATTACAACTAATAAAACTTAAATATCGGTGAGCAGACATATTAAGTATGCACCCACCTAATTTGAGGACTTCCCTCGTAGTAATTGCAGGAGATACCCCTAACTCTTGCGCTCTATGTAGGCATTTCTTGGATGGAATGTGTCTTCAGTTTGAGGAAGCCGTTGCTATCAAGCAGGTGTGTGATGCTTACGAGGTGGCTTACTGATGGGTAGGATGAAAAGTTTGGCTTTTGACTATGCCCTTTATTTGGCAGATAATCAAGATGACCCTGATGTGATTTTTAGCGATATTGTTAATGGACTTATCAACATCCCTCAATGGTTCATTGATTCGTGGGTAGAGCAGAACCCAATTTTCGCCGCAGAAACCAACTCTTGGAAACAACAAAAAAGAGATTCACAGGGAAGATTTACCAAAGGATTTTCTGAAAAAACCGATAAACAAATTATGGAAGAATTAGATGAGATGGAAGAGGAAAGAGAGGAATATCAAGATTATTTAGAAGAGCAGAGTGCTTATCACGAATTTGTGGAACCTTATTCGCAGTTTGTGGATGTAGAAGTCCCATTGGAGATTACTCCAGAAAACTTATCACTTTTTATCTCTACTGCTGTCCAAGATGACGAATTCCCTGAAAGGATGACGGACCCATACTTTTTCCAGTATTTACAAAAAATTGCTGAAGGGGTAGATTTTAGAGTTTTAGAAAGGCTCCATGATTCTCTGGAAATGCAACAAAATATGGCTCACCACATGGGAGAAAATGAAATGGAAATCATTGGAGGCAGAGGTGCGTTTATTACAGGAATTTTAATGAACATCAAAACTGGACAAGAAGCGTGGGCTTCAGAAGAAAACCAACCCGTAGGGACTCCTATGGAACTTGGAAAACCTTTAGATTGGACACCTTATGACGAAAAAGTATCCATATTTTCTCGTAAGCGAGCAGAGAACAGCGACAATGCTTTTGACCCAGAAGTTAATTTAATGAGATTTGAATTAGTAGAGTCAGAAATGGAGAATATTGATTACAATTATCTTTATGATTTACTTTTACATGGAACTCCGGGTTGGGCTAATCTTTCAGATGAGGAAGTCAGAGAAGAATACCGACTAAAATTTGAACGCTAAATAACCTTAAATAGTCGGAACGAGTTAATAAATCCATGTGCAACACCTGTGGATGTAAAGCGGCGGAGGATTCTTCATCTAAGAAGAAATACCGTGGCCCTTCCAAGAAGCAAGTCCAGAGGGAAAATGAAGCCATGATGGATGTAGATTATATGCGTGAAAGTTATAGAGCAGAATTTGAAGCAATGCAACGATTCCCACCCGGAGAGCATGATGTTAATACTTGTAGAGCCGAGTTAGAGTCCAGATACCCCGGAATTGAAATTACTGATGTTGTCTATTTGACTAATACATCAGGCACTCACAACAAATTCCATGTGTTTATGGAAACTGATAGAGGCAATTTCAATTTGTATGGCCGTATCGGTTATCAAGAACCCAAAGTCTATGGACCAATGGGCATGGGACAATACAATTCTAAGATGCGAAAGAAAATTCGTGGAGGATACAACAAGACTGAATACAAAGATGCTGAAGGAGTATCTCACGATTACACACCAGAAACTTATGACCCACTCTCGGAATCTCCAGAGTCCTACGACCCAATGAGTGAATCTTTCTCTGCGGAATCTCGTTTTGATAAGTTAGCACATAAGATTGCTAAGGAATACATGAAGGATGGTTATTCTCGTGAAGAAGCCGAAAGAATCGGTCAGGCAACTGCTTACGATATTGGAGTAGATAAGTATGGCGAAGAGGATATGGAAGAGGCTGCTAAAGAAGGAGTTCCTGCACACACCCTTGAAGCACATGGTAAATCTCATGGAAAGAGGAAACGCCGATACGGTAAGCGACAACGCTTTGATAACATCAAGGGAAATTCTCGCTACTTGGCTCGTGATGCTAAAGGACGATGGATTAGTAACGTAGGTGTTAGTGGTTCAATCAAACAAGACCTAAGAAGTAATGCTCACTCTAAGCAACCAGTCGGATTCCGTGGTTTGGGAGATGCTAAGGATGCTGAAGGTGTATTGCTAAGTAATGCTATTGTTCAATGGGAAGATGGTATGGGAGAAAGTTCCCCATCTGCCCCGCCCCTTGACATTATGTGGGCTGAAGAAGGTGCTGGTATGCCCGGAGCAATTGATGATGGTTATTATCCCAATTCCTATGGAGAGGATTCCTCAACATTCGGAAATGGTGTCCCACAATGGTATGGAAGTGCTGAAGGGATTGCATATATGCACGAAGAAGCCATTCCTAATTCCTACGGTGGAGATTCAGCCCTGACTTCAGGGCGTGGAGTCCCACAATGGTATGGAAGTGCCGAACACGACCAAGGTTATGATGACCGAGATGATGAAGCCCTTGGTATGCGTCACAGAGGGCATCACCACCAGAGCCTAAAAGACCGTAGAGATGAGTCCAAAGGCATGACTGATGCTCTAAATCCACATCACCCATATTCTGATGTTAGCACCATGAGTGCTGAAGGTGGTAGGGAAAAGGCCACGAAAGAAGTGATGGCTCATTATGGCGATGAGGGTTGGGAAGATGATGAATACGAAGAAGTCATTGAAAGACGCTTAGATGGATATTGTATAGAATGTTCCGAACCATTTCACGACTCTTGCGGGATGGTTTCAAGAGATGCGGGCTGTTCTTGTTGCGACAATACGAGAGATTCTTTGAATGAATTTGAGGCAATGCAAGTATTCCCACCAAGTCAGCAAGATGTAGAAACTGCTAAGAGCCTACTTCGTGCCAGATACAGCGATATTCGTTTCCGTGGGGACCCAATTTACATTATAGACCAAAGAGGCAGTTCCAATAAGTTCCATGTTTTCTTGGACTCAAACCGAGGAAAGTTCAATGTTTATGGACGCATTGGATACACTAAGCCAACCATTTACGGCCCGATGTCTGAAGGTCAATACTATGACAAGATGAGGAATAAGATGCGTAAAGGATACAAGAAAATGTCTTTTGATGCTGAAGTCATCACAGATTTCTATCCACAAAATTCCGCAGAAATCAACGGTGTTACTGGCACAGGAGTTCCCGTAGCCCTTGGTTCAGGTTCCAGTCAGTATGTCGCCCCTCCAGTTGGATGGGAAGCAGAAATGGTTGAGTTAGAGAAGCCTATTGAAACAGGTGCCAGACTTGGCGTTGGTTTCATGTTAGTTTCGGCAGGGATGATTGTAGCATCCACACTTGTAGGGATGATATTTGATTAAGGTGATTATATGGCAGGAATTAGAGATATGATATTAAATGTTGGGGCATTAGCCCTCGTAGGATTCGTTGTGGCTTTTGGTGCCAGAGGCGGATATAAAATTGCTCAAGAAGTATGGGGTGCTGAAACCGAGGTAAAGGAGGCACACACACCCTCTCCAGAGTCCCTTCGTGAATGGAATGTTCAGAACAACACAGGAGATATTAAGCGTGTTGCTACGGAAAGCGGTATTATGAACGGTCAAGCAGTAGGACAAACCCTTAATTTGGGCAATATGAATCCTTATCAACAGATTCAAGAAGGTCCAGATTTGTCTTCCTATACCATGACACTTTCCACCACACTACCCGAATTCGGTC
>CAZPQL010000102.1:0-5056 GCA_964588725.1 uncultured Rhodobacterales bacterium | reverse complement strand
GCTCCGAAAGTAAACTGGCAGAGGGGAATGAAATGACCATCAAATACCTGCACACCATGGTGCGCGTGAAAGATCTTGACGTGACGATGCATTTTTATTGCGACTTGCTGGGATTGGAAGAAACCCGGCGGCATGAAAACGAAGGCGGGCGTTTTACGCTTATTTTCCTCGCTCCCCCGGGGCAGCCGGAGGCGCCGATAGAACTGACCTATAACTGGGACGGCGACGATGATTTGCCCGCCGACAGCCGCCATTTCGGCCATCTGGCCTATGAGGTCGATGACATCTACGCCACCTGTCAGCATCTGGCCGACAGCGGCGTCACAATCAACCGCCCGCCGCGTGACGGGCGCATGGCCTTTGTGCGCAGCCCTGACAATATTTCGGTGGAATTGCTGCAAAAAGGCGGCGCGCTGGAATTGCGCGAGCCTTGGAAATCCATGCAAAGCACCGGCCACTGGTGAGCAGCTCCGTCTGTATCGTTGGCGGAGGTCCTGCCGGGCTGACGCAGGCGCGGGTGCTGGGTGAACTTGGCATTTCCTACACGCTGTTTGAGCGCAACGCCGATTTCGGCGGGCTTTGGAACCGCGACGATCCGGAGTCGCCGATTTACGACAGCGCTCATCTGATCAGCTCGCGCACCATGACCGGATTTGACGCCTATCCCATGCCCGATAGCTGGGCCGATTACCCGTCCGGAGCGCATATCCTTGAATACATTCGCAATTTTGGTCGCGATCACGGTATCGCGGCGCACACGCGCTTTGGAGAGACCGTCACGTCAGCCACGCCCGACGATAACGGCTGGTCGATTGAAACCAGCAAAGGCGCACGCGAACATTATCGCTGGCTGATTGCCGCCAACGGGTCAAACTGGCAGCCTATCATCCCAAATTGGGACGGTATGGATGGTTTTGCGGGCCGTATCCGCCACGGCGCGCATTTCAAAAATGCCAACGACCTGACGGGAAAATCGGTTCTGGTGGTGGGTCTTGGGAATTCGGGCGTCGATATTGCCTGCGACGCCGCGCGAACAGCTGACAACGTGGCGGTTTCGCTGCGGCGCGGATATCACGTGATCCCCAAGCACATTCTGGGCAAGCCCGCAGATGTGTTTGCCGACAACAGCCCGCCGTTGCCGTTCCCAATTCGTCAGCGCATTTTTCAAACCCTGCTGCGTGTCTTAATTGGCGACCTTGGCCAATACGGCATGCCCAAACCCGACCATCGCCTGATGGAAACGCACCCGTTGCTGAACGATCAGTTCATCCACCACCTGCGCCACGGCGACATCGGGATTTTGGGCGACATCACGGGTTTCGATCGGGCGGAGGTGATTTTCAAGGATGGCACGCGCCGCGCATTTGACGACGTCATTTGCGCCACTGGTTTTGACTGGGTCATTCCCTATATCGATCCGGATCTTTTGCCGTGGACCCGTGGGCGTCTGGCGCCGCCTTTGGCGATTTTTCCTGACGTGCCCAACCTGTTTCTGCTCAGCTTTATTGAATCCAACGGCTCGAGCTTTAGCCTGTTCAACGCCATGAGCCGCGTCATCGGGCGGGCGATTCTGGATGCGCGCGATAATCCAGATGCTTATGCGCGCCTGCGTCGCCTGCCACAAACCCGGCGCTTTGACACCACCGGTGGGTTGCGCATGCAAGATACCGACCGCCACATCGGTTATGTGGACAACCGCAGCTATCGCAAGGCGCTGACAAAATTATGCCGTATCATGCACTGGCCTCCCATCGAAAGCGTGAATTGACCCGGTAGGTTGGCTTTCATACGCTGACGCCACCAACACGGAGTGTACATTGTTTTTGAAATCTTTGATTTTGGGCGCTGCATTTCTGGCGCTGAATTGCGGCCCGGCAAAAGCACAAAGCCAGTGCGACCTTGAACTGGTACTGGCGATGGATGTGTCGCGTTCGGTCAACCCGACTGAATTTGAACTGCTGCAGCACGGCACTGCCGAGGCCTTTCGCGCCAAAGAGGTTATCGAAACTATCGGATGGCTGCACGGCGGTCTGATGGTCACGGTCACGCAATGGAGCGGCGACGAACAACAGCGTCAGGTCGTGCCATGGCGGTTACTCAGCACGCCTCAATCGGTTCTCAGTTTTGCCGATGAAGTCGACGCAATGAAACGTGCGTTCCGTTTTGATCTCACAGCGCCCGGACAAGCGTTGTTGCAGGCTGAAAGCCTGGGGGCCGGCAATCCGCTGGTCTGCAGACGGCGGGTGATCGACATTTCGGGCGACGGTATCAAAAATACCGGTTTTGACCCCGCGCCTATTGCCGACGACATCGCACTTTTGGGCGTTACGATCAACGGGCTGGTCATCCGCGGCGACCGCCCCGACCCGTTGGAATTTTATGAAACCCAAATCGCGCGTGGTCCCTTGTCTTTTGTCGAGATCGCCGAAGGGTTTGACGATTTTCCACGCGCTATTTTGAAAAAACTGCTGCGCGAACTGCCGCCCAGCTTGTCAGAATTGCGTCGTATACCGGCCGCATCGGCACCGCTGTGATACCTGCGTTCAAATTCGGCGCGGTTACGCTTATTTCAGCGATGCTTGTGCTTGCAAATGTGGCGCAGCCCGCTGTAGCCGCCTGTCGGCAAGCTCTGGCACTGGGGCTGGATGTGTCGTCCTCGGTGGACCGCGCCGAATACACCCAACAGATGCTGGGCGTGGCCAGTGCGCTGCTGGACACGGAAGTACAGCAGCTCTTGTTGTCCTCACCCAGCGCACCCGTGGCGATCGCGGTTTTTGAATGGGGAGGGCGGGGCGACCAGAAAATTCTGTTGGACTGGCATTTGATCGAAGGCCCCGAGGATATTCAACTGGTCGCCAACGTGTTTTTGAATAAAACCGTTTACACCCGCACCAGTCTGACCGCGCTGGGACAGGCGATCATATTTGGAGCCAATTTGCTTAACCGTTCGCCCGATTGCTGGCAGCTTACACTGGATATTTCCGCCGATGGCAAAAGCAATCAGGGAGACGCGCCGCTGGTCGCCAAAATGCACCCGGTTTTCAACAATGCAACCATCAACGGGCTGATCATTGGTTCTGCAGACGGTGCCGGTCGCGACAAAACCCACGCCCGCATCACCGAAATGGTCAATTACTTCAAGTCACAGGTCATCCACGGCCCGGGGTCCTTTGTTCAGGTCGCCAAGGGCTACGGCGATTATGGCGTGGCGATGCGTCAAAAACTACTGCGTGAGTTGCAAATCAATGTGTCTGAAGCGGCGCCGGTCGATCAAAACGAGGGGGGTTAAAACCCAGTGAATTTCGTGCTGTTCAGGTTGCTTTTCTGTCTGATTCCCGCAACGGGACTTGCGCAAACTGCGGGGGCCGCGTGCCGACAGGCGCTGGCTTTGGGTCTGGATGTTTCGTGGTCTGTCGATCAACGCGAATATGCGCTGCAGTTGGGCGGGCTGGCGGCTGCCATGCTTGACGAAGATGTGCAGTCGACGCTTCTCGGGATGCCTTCGGCCCCGGTGGCGCTTGCCATTTATGAATGGAGCGGACGCGCCAATCAGGCGCTTATTCTGGATTGGACCAAGATTACGACGCCCGGAGATATTGCGCATATTGCTGCGCTTTTGCGGGTGCGCGAACCGCCCGACGGTGTGCGGACCACGGCTATCGGTCGCGCGATCACATACGGCGGAGACCTTTTGGCACGTGCACCAGAGTGCTGGAAATATACGCTCGACATATCGGGCGACGGGCGCAACAATGACGGCCATCGACCCAAAAACGCCAAGACCCATCCGATGTTTCGCACGGCCATTATCAACGGGCTGGTGATTGGTGCTGCCGAGCCCAGCGCCATCAAGGGCGTCGACAAAGAAATCGGCAGGCTGCAAAATTATTACCGTCAGGAAGTCATTCATGGCCCCGGTGCCTTTATCGAAACGGCGGTTGGCTTTCGGGACTTCGAGAAAGCCATGCGCCGGAAATTGCTGCGCGAGCTGACTCTCGCGGTGGCGGCTGCGGACCCGCCGAAGTTCTTGAAGGACGGTATTTGATATGCTGCGCGTGGTCGTCGGCATCACGTGTTGGTTTTTCTTGGCCAGCGGACTCGCGGGGCAGACAACGACATTGTGTCGGCAGGCGCTGGCGCTGGGGCTGGATGTTTCGTCGTCCGTTGATCCAATTGAATACGAATTGCAGATGCGCGGACTGGCGGCGGCACTGTTGGATGCTGATGTGCAGGCGATACTGCTTTCGCAACCTTCGGCACCGGTCGCTTTGGCTATTTACGAGTGGTCCAGCAAGACGGATCAATACCTGATCGTGGACTGGCAATTGATTAAGACCATTGATGATCTGCACAAAATATCCGCGTTGCTGCACCGACAAAAGCACAGCGCCGCCACGCGTTCCACTGCGCTGGGCGAGGCCATTCGATACGGTGGCCGATTGCTGGCGCGCGCGCCCGGTTGTTGGAACCTGACGCTTGATATTTCGGGCGACGGAAAAAACAACGATGGGTTTGATCCACAAACCGCCCAATTGGACGCCATTTTTGAAACGACCAACATCAACGGCCTGGTGATAGATTTTGACGTCGAGCAGAACGGCCAAATCATGGATTATCGTCCCGGTGATCTGGCGGGCTATTATCGACAGGAAGTCATTCTTGGGGTCAACGCATTCGTCCAGACCGCACTGGGATTTTCGGATTTTCAGGCGGCAATGCGTAAAAAACTGCTGCGCGAGCTGAACACTGCGGTGTCAGCATTGCGCCCGGCAGGTGACACCGGGTAGCACCCTTGAAACGCGCCCGCAGACACCGTATGTTAGGCACGTTCCCTTGGGAACTATGATGATAAACGCGCATGCAATAAGCGGATCGGACCCGGGGGCGGTACCCGGCGACTCCACCAAAACCTGCTCATTTGGCAGTCATGGGGTCGAAACAGGATCGACGGACGTCTAAAGATGTTTGCTTTCATTCGGCACGATGCCACCGTTACCGGCTCAATTAAGCTAGTTGCAAATGACAACAAAGCTCCGATGGCTCTGGCTGCGTAAGC
>CAZPQL010000101.1:0-5270 GCA_964588725.1 uncultured Rhodobacterales bacterium | reverse complement strand
CACTTGGTCGCAAAGTGAAGTATCAGGACGCCTCACCAAAGATGATGCTCAAGGCCGTCAAGGCCATATCGCCGCCGGGCTATTCCGCGGTGATGCTGTCGGGGTTGAAGAACTACACCGACGAGTACCGACGCGGTGCCTTTGCGGTCAATGCCCCGACAAGCGACGTAAAAACCGTCGGCGGGCGCACGCCTGAGGCGTTTGAGAGCATCGCGCGACGTTATCTGGCCGAACATCCGGAACTTAGACCGAGTTTCGCGGGGAAACTGAAAGCCATTGGCGGTTTCCTGAAAATTCTCGCCACGCGCGCCCCTGACGTCGCGGCCATCGAGGCCGAAAAGGACTTTGTCACTCTCAAAGACCCCAAGTTCTGTCTGGAAGATGCCGCGTGGCGCGAAACCCATGAGCCATCACTGCCCCGCGCACTCAGAGAAAAAGTCGCCTGACAGCAAGAAATCCATCAACCCCAATAAGGAACCCAAAATGTCTGATACTCCCGTTTACCTGGTCGTCACCTCGATCCCGAACCCTGCCAAGATGGAATTGCTCGAAAAATACGCGTCACAAGTCATGCCGCTTTTGATGAAAGGCGGCGGTGAACCGGTTGCCCGTTATGGCGTCATGGAGCAATTGGGTGGCGACGGCGGGCCGAAGGCGATCAGCATAACCAAATTTCCCAGCGCTCAGGCGATCAAGGATGTTTTTGCGACCGACGAATTCAAAGCGCTTGCCGCCATTCGCGATGAGGCGACCCTCAGCGTCAACCAGATGATCTGCGCCGCTTTGTAACCCGCAACGAATTACGCGACATATCGACCAAGTCCAACGCAGTGGTTGACGGTCTTGGGGTGCCTTATGTTTGGCTCCATACCTATGCTGCCGGAGACAAACTGTATTGCGTGCACGAAGCCGACAGCGCCGACGTAATTTACAGGCACGCAAAAGAAGGTGGGTTCCCCGCTGACCTCGTTGCTGAGATCAAGAACACATTTGGGCCGGAAACAGCAAACAGCCCGGCTTAGCCGTATCAGTCCGGAAGCCGTTGTACTCACGGCTTCCGTGCGAACCGAAAATGGCTGCTTCGCCCCACACAGCAGACCATAGTGCCTGCCGCTGCGAATGTCCGCTTCCCGCCCTTCGCGACGGATGCTGCGGATTTCATCAAAGGCAAGGTTGGGCGCAAGGCGGTCTGTCTTCGGTTCCCAACCGCACCGCCTTTTCCGTTGGCAAGCCCATCGCTGGATCATCGACACGCGCGACGAGGCGACGGGCGCACGGCCGGAAGATCTGCAAGACCAGTTCACTACCGCTGTCACACCATCATGAACTGCGCATTCCCCAGGTAATCCGCTGATATCGCTATCCTGACCGTGGAATTTCCTGATAAATCATGATGTTGATGACTTTGAACGACATGTATCGTGGATGAATAAGAGGGTGCGGGTTTAAGGGCACGCCGCTGCGCAACCTCAGGCACCGGTGGGGGCAGAAAAAATGCGCCGCGGGCCCAATCAGGCGAAATCGACGTCAACTGCTGTGCCACTTGGGGAATGCCGGTATTAAAATTATTCGCCCTCCAATTTGATTCAAATCAAGGCAACAGATTGTGCAAAGGACGAAAACACTTCTGTCGACGGGTTTTGAATACGCAGAACCCGCCGCATGAAATACATGAAATACAGGAGAATATCTCATGAACATTACCAGACGAGAAGCAATGGTCTTCACCGCCGGTGCGGCGGCCGCCGCAGCGGTGGCATCTTCGGGGCCGGCAACTGCCGCTTCTGACGAGTCGACAGAAACCTTCGTTCAGGTCAACATGTGGGACCGTGGCGCCACTGTGATGGGCGATTTTGACATGTCCAACCGGATCATGCTCGGCACGCCGGGCGCCGCATTGAAAGACGACGCAGGTGCGCCGATGGGCTTTACCGTGACCCAGCACGTTATCCCGCACGGATCGGTGACATTCGTGGCAACCAACACGTCGCGCATCGCAGAGCACGAAATGCTCGTTTTGCCGATCAATGACGTGACCATGCCATTGCCCTACAATGCCGACTCTGAACGGCTGGACGAAGACGCCGCAGGATCGCTGGGCGAGATCGCGGAAACCGCACCGGGTGAAACCGGCACACTGACGGTTGATCTCGCGCCGGGGATATACATGCTGGCGTGCAACATTTCCGGCCACTACGCCATGGGAATGTGGACACTGATCACGGTGATCTGATCAGGCGACGCCGCGAAACGGCCGTTCGGCACGCGCTGGCCGGCCGTTGCGTTGTCCGGAGTTTGGACCGGCATGCGCGGTAAATGGCGCTATACCGGTCAACCGCCCCAAATCAATCAAGCCGAAACAAAGCCGGCTTTGTCAGCGTTCGTTTTGAGGCATCGACGATTGTTTTGAATTGGACGACCTTGGTTTATTCGCTCGATTTCCAGACCCGCTCACAGGTTTGTTTTTCAATTTCGCATGTTTGTTAGCTGTCAGCCACGAATTGATCCCGGCGATGATCGATGGAGGCTTTTTGCCGTGTTCATGTATCGCCCGACCAAAAATGTCATCGCTTTTTGCAATCGACCTTTCTTCGTGGGCGTGAATGACCGCCATTCTTGCCCGTTCTTTATCGTCGGTACTTTTGTTCGCTTCATCCATGAGAGATGTGTTGTTGCGCATGAATTCCTCGGCCTCCGCGAGCGTTTTTCTATTTTCGACGAGTGAACTGTGACTGATTTCGTGGTGAAGCGTGCGTCCGGGATTTGTGTATCCCGATTTGTAATTCGGATTCGCGAGAATATGCAGCTCTTTTGGGTTTTTCGCCTTGCTAATATCTTGGTTCGACCACGAGTTAATCGACGTGTCTTCAGTGATAAACACCTTCTTGACGCTTTTCGGGAGCTCTTTCAGCCGTTTTAGGAACAGCTGATGTTCAAAATTGCTGCCTGACAAAAAACTGACCAGCGCGTGCAAAAGTTTCTTGCTTGTGACACCCGAAATGTCGAACGCAATTCCGGTCGATGATGTGAATACATCTGTCATTGATTTTCCTATCGTGATAATTGCAATTTTAAAATGTTATCACGAATTCCGCTTCAACTATAAAAAAATTATCCGCCCGCGCGACGCGATCGTTTTAATTAGTACAGCCACCAGAATGCGGGTACACAATGCCCAACCACCAAAAACCGGGATCAACTATGCTGAACGAGGCCAAAAAACGCACCCGTGAACTGCAGGCCCGCATGCAGGCGCGTGGCATTCAAAAGGCGGTTTTCACCGACGAAAGCTCGATCGCCTATCTGGCGGGGTTCTGGGGCTATCTGGGTATAGAATTTGGCCGACCGACGATGCTGGTGGTGGACGTAGACGCCGGGGCATCCGTTATAACGCCGGCCATGGAATCCGAAATGGTCGGCGCCATGACTTGGGTCGAAGATGTTCAGACGTGGGAAGACGTGGGTCAAAAAAGCTGGGGCAGGGCGCTGACGTTGCTAGTCGGCGACGCGCCTCGCGCGCTGTGGATCGAGCGCAACCACATCCCGGCGATAGTTCGAAATTTTATTGACGAGACGTTCCAGCGGGCCACGCTACACGACATCTCACCGGTGCTGGGTGAAATGCGCATGATAAAAACCCAGTTCGAAATCGACATTATGAAACAGGCCGGCCAGATCGCGGGGGCGATGATGGCTGCGGCGCACGACTCGTTGGCCGTGGGGCGCGCGGAATTTGAATCGGCGCTGGCGGTCATCGACGCGGGGTCGCGCAAAGCCGCCAGTTTTTTGACCGACACCGGTTGGGAAAGCTTTGTATCGCCTATGATCCATAATCTGCAAATCCTGCAATCGGGGGCGCGGTCGTCAATGGTGCATCGACGCGCGGGTGTTAAATTTTACGAAAAATTTGATCCGGTGTACTTTTGCTTTTGCAATATGGCGCAGTTCAAACAGTACAAACTGGGATTTGACCGGATGTTTCATATCGAAGACGTGACCGACCAAGCCCGCGACGTGCAGGAAGCGGCGATTGAGGCCCAGCAGGCAGCACTGGGCGCCATTCGCCCGGGCGTGGTGGCCCAAGACGTGGCCGGTGCGGCCAACGACGTTTACCGCGCCCGTGGTTATGAAACCGGATACCGCACCGGTAGGTCCATCGGCGTGGCCTATCTGGAAGCCCCTGAGCTAAAAACCGGTGACACTACAATCCTGCGACCGGGAATGACGTTTGCCGTTGACGGTGGCATCTCGCTTGACGGTCAGACCGCCGGGCGGATCGGCGATTCAGTCGTCGTCACAGACACGGGGTTTGACTATCTTACCGAATACCCGCGCGAGATATTGCTGAGCAAATAGCCCGCACCGTGGCCCTGTGTTGAGTCACGTCTATTTTTGAGGGGCGATCACATTCAGCAGCAGGTAGTAGCCACCAGCGGCAACGTGAATGTTCACAAGCCGTGCGCTTGCGGCTTCGTGGGTGAATGTCAGCACGATCCCAAAACGTCGGACGCCATCGATAATACTGTGGTCCGGGCCTTTGACAATCTCATAAAACCCGGTGCAGAGCGTGTCACCGGACTCTGATTTTGACTCTGAGAACGACACACGGGTTTGCCGCCGTCCATCGTAAAGATCGCGCGCGACCGGGCAGCCGTCGGTTTTGTGAAACACCATCAATGCCAGAAAGCTGAGCGGGTCAAGCACCGGTATATTGACCAGTTTCGGGTCCGACAGTTCGGTTCTGTCCTTGAACGGGTCCATAACGACCGAAACCGGCCGACCATCTGTAAATGTCACCTGTGCGTTTCGGTGTTTGAAAATGCGCTTGGAACTGGCGGAAAACCCGGTTGCCGTCATCGTTCCGGATTCATCGGTCACACCCAACGAATTACCGTGATAATGCGCGCGCAACAGCAGGCCTGCCAGACCCTGCGCATTGGCTGTGACCGCAACGCTGTACCCGGTTGGTGCCTGTGACATGTCCACCGACAGTTCGCCAAACCGCAAACCATTCGCGCGGATTTCGAATCGAATATTCAGGGGGGATTCCTGGCTCACCGCAGCTGCACTCAGGGGAAAAAGCACAAACAGTATCAGAAAAAGAGAACGCATGACGGCCTGACCACGTGAATTTGTCGCAAACTCGATTTTTCCACCACCGCAGTCAAGTAAGATCAGCAGTACCGCTCTACGCCGATCACCTGCGCGTCTGAATAGCGGTCGCCGTGTGCCCAGCCTCGGTGGACGCCATGGCGAAGAGGTTCATGAAG
>CAZPQL010000100.1:0-6155 GCA_964588725.1 uncultured Rhodobacterales bacterium | reverse complement strand
GGATTGATCAAATCGGTTGGATCAAGCTGTTTGGTGCAATTGTCACATTGATCGCCGCGCGCCTCTTCAAAGCCGCAATTGGGGCAGGTGCCCTCGATATAGCGGTCGGGCAAAAACCGCCCGTCGGCGGTTGAATAGACCTGTTGTTCGTCGACCTCGCGGATCAGGTTGTTGTCCGCAAGTTTTCCGGCAAAATACTGGGTGAACGCGTGGTTGCGTTTTGACGACGAACGCCCAAAATAATCAAACGACAGGCGAAATCCGTCGTAGAGTTCTTTTTGCACGGCCCACATGTCCGCGCAGTATTGCGCTACCGGTTTTCCGGCCTTGGCGGCGGCCAGTTCGGCGGGTGTACCGTGCTCATCTGTCGCGCATGGGAACATCACCTCGTGGCCGCGTGCGCGCATATAACGGGCATAGGTATCGGCAGGCAAAAGCGAGCCCACAAGGTTGCCCAGATGTTTGATCCCGTTGATATACGGAATTGCCGAAGTGACCAGAATACGCGCCATGGTGACAGCCTGTGTTGGATTGACCCGTCTCTAGCGTAGCGCGACCTTGGAGGCCAGTGGCATTGGTGGGCAATTATCGCCGAAGTCAGTCAACCAGACGTAACCATTCGACGAGAACACCACGCATCAGGGTCTGCGCACCACCTTGGCAACAATGTCAAACCGCAGCACCGGCCCGACCAAATCGGCATAGCCCGAAGCGCCAAAGTCGTTGCGGTTGACTTTGCCGATCATTTTTAGCGTTGCGGTCTCTATGCCGCCGGTGGTCGCATCTTTTGCTGCGAACATGCGCACGAAAAGCTGCATGGGTTTGGTGACCCCCCGAATGGTCACCATCCCATCCACGACGATGACGTCGTCCTGTCGGCGCACCGAAGTCGAACGAAAAAACATTTCAGGAAAATGTTCGACGTCCAGCACTTCGGCCGAGCGCAGCGCCTGTGTGGCAAACGCGAACCCGCCGCGCGCGGTCTGCGTCTGGACCACTACGCTGACTTTGGAATTGCTGACACGGGTAAAATCAAGCGTAAGATCGATCGTAAAGTCGGGAAAGCTGCCGGTGATTGTTTCCTGCCCAAAACGATAGGAAAACTCGATTTTGCTGGCAGATGGTTCCAGATCGTAATGTTCCGGCATCGCCCAAAGCGGCGAAGCAAGGCAAACACCACAGAAAACCAGCAATTGCAGATAAATCTTCATGGCACAAAGATACCGCGGCGGTGTTCGGTAGGCCAGTGGATGGCTGTTACCATAGCGTCAGCCAAAGGCTTCGGGTTGCACCGCGCGGGCCATGTGGTCCAGCACAGCGTTGACGAATCCGGCTTCTTTGCCGTCGGGAAAAAATGCCCGCGCCACGTCGACAAATTCGTTTATCGTGACTTTTGCGGGCGTAGATTTTCCCAGCAGTTCTGCACCGGCGGCTCGAAACACTGCCCGCAAGGTGGGGTCGATTTTCCCCAGAGGCCATTTGGCGGCCAGCGCCTTGTCGGTCATCTGATCTATGGGGCGCTGTTGTTCGAGCGCGGTTTTCAGCAGGGTACGAAACAGCGTGATATTGCCTTCGGCATAGGTGTCGCCCCCGATCTCCGCGCCAAACCGGTGATCTTCGAATTCCTGCTGAACAGTCTGAAGATCATTCCCCGAAGCCTCCATCTGAAACAACGCCTGCACCGCAAAAAGCCGTGCGGCAGCGCGCATTTTTTGTTTGTCTGAATTTTTGGCCTCTGTCGGCATGGTTCAGACTTTGAACCGGCGCGCGAGCGCGATCAGATGCAGTGCGGCGTCCGCAGCACCCCCGCCTTTGTTCTGGCCGTCAACCGCCGCGCGCACCTCCGCCTGTGCGCGGTTTTCCACGGTCAAAATGCCGTTGCCGATACACAATCCGTCCAGCCCCATCAACTGCAGGGCCCGCGAACTGTCGTTGCACACGGTATCATAATGGGTGGTTTCGCCACGAATGACGCACCCCAGGGCCACGTAACCATCGTAAACCCCTGCGTTTCCGGCCAGCCTGATCGCCGTGGGTACCTCAAGTGCTCCGGGCACGTTAACGGTGTCGTGTTGGCCGCCGACGGCAGTTACCGCCGCGCGTGCGCCGTTCAACAACTGGTCGGCAATATCCCGGTAATAGGGGGCGACGACGATCAGGATCGACGGCGGTGAGTCAAAGCGCGGTGCATTCAGTTCGAAATGAGGTTCGGCGACAGCCATTCTATTTGTCTTTGCCAAACGGGATAGGTTCGGTCCCGACGATCGTCAGGTCGTAGCCGTCCAGACCCACGACTTTGGGACTTGGTGAATTGCTCACCAATATCATTTCCCTGACGCCAAGGCTTTCCAGTATTTGCGCGCCCAGCCCGTATTGGCGCAGCTTTTGCGGCGTCGGTTTGCCGCCGACATTCAGTTTGGACGACGTGTCGCGCAAAATAACCACGAGTCCGCGGCCCTGCGCTGCAATGACGCTCATGGCACCTTCAAGCTGGTGGGCGCGTCCCGGTCGCAGCGCCAGGGCATCGTCAAGAACGTTGTGCGCGTGCATTCGAACCAGCACGGGGTCGCCTGACGCAACGTCGCCTTTGGACAGTACGATGTGCTCATCGCCGTGGGTTTCGTCGGTGAATACCCGCATCGCCCACTCGCCGCCGAATTCTGACGTTACTGTGCTGGACTGGCTCTCGCGGACAAGATTGTCGTGGCGGCGGCGATAAGCGATCAGATCGGAAATCGTACCGATTTTCAGGCTGTGTTTTTGCGCAAAGCCAATCAGGTCGGGCAGACGGGCCATGGTGCCGTCTTCGTTCATAATTTCGCAGATCACACCGGCGGGGTTTAGCCCGGCCAGCCGCGCGATATCTGTAGCCGCCTCAGTGTGACCGGCGCGCACCAGAACGCCGCCGGCGCGGGCGCGCAACGGAAATACATGGCCCGGTGTGGCGATTTCAACGTGGCGCACCTGCGGATTGATGGCCACGGCGACGGTGTGGGCGCGGTCATGCGCGGAAATACCGGTGGTGACACCTTCGGCGGCCTCGATCGACACCGTGAACGGCGTTTCGTGGCGCGAAGAATTGGACGACGACATCATTGGAACGCCCAGACGGTCGACCTGTTCGCCGGTCAGTGTCAGGCAGATCAGTCCGCGCCCAAAAGTGGCCATGAAATTGATCGCGTCGGGCGTGGCCATTTGCGCCGGGATCACCAGATCGCCTTCGTTTTCGCGGTCCTCGTGGTCAACAAGGATAAACATCCGCCCGTTGCGCGCGTCTTCGATGATTTCGGCAATGGGCGAAATTATGTCGCTGAAATCGGCTTCAACCGGACCGGGTGTGTCGTGTTTCATGGTCTAGCTTTCCTGCATGTCATTCAGACGCGCCACATAACGCGCCAGGGTGTCGATCTCAAGATTAACGCGGTCGCCCGTGGCCACGTCGCCCCACGTTGTGGCAGATTTCGAATGAGGAATGATATTGACCGTAAAGTCGCAACCGTCGACGTTATTCACGGTCAACGACGTACCGTTTAGCGCCACAGATCCTTTGGGTGCGATAAATTTGGCCAGATGCCGGGGCGTGCGCAATGTCACTGTCGTACTGTCGCCGCTATCGGCGACGTCGATGACATCGGTCAACCCGTCTACGTGCCCCGAAACAATATGCCCGCCCAGTTCGTCGCCCACTTTAAGCGCGCGTTCCAGATTGACGCGGTGACGGGACTGCCATGCACCGATTGTCGTTTTGGACAGGGTTTCGGCGGATACTTCCACGTCGAACCAATTATCCGGCTCCTCCCCCAGTGCAATTACCGTCAGGCAAACGCCGTCACAGGCCACAGAAGCGCCGATATCAAGCGTACCCACATCGTATGCCGTCGCAATCCGGGCACGCAGATCGCCGCGTTGCTCGGTTTCAACGATCGTTCCGACGTCTGTAATTATGCCGGTAAACATGGCAATTTCACCTTAATATTGACGAAATCGTTGTTTATCCCTCCGGTGAGCGGCGAACAAGGCCCGAATTATTCTGTCGAGCACAAATTTTTAACAGGATAAACTGGATAGTGTCGCCAAATGTGCAACAAGTAGCGTCGTTTTGAGAATGCCCAGTATTAGTTCTGTGACAAATTCTTCGAATTGTGCATCCTGTCTGAATGTGGGGGCGTTGAACCACAGGCGGTCAGTCGATGGCTAAAGCGTCCGGCGAAGCAAAAACGTTCGCGTTTCTTCAGGGTCCACACGGCCCGTTTTTTTACCAGTTGGCACGCGTATTGCGCTCCTCGGGCGCCGAAGTCTTTAAGGTGGGCTTCAATCGGGGCGATCAGGCATTTTGGCGCGAAGCATCGACGTACTTACCCTATTTTGGCGACGACGCGGGCTGGGAATGTCGCGTACGCCAGATTCTGGTTGAAAAGCAGGTCACAGATATCGTGCTTTATGGCGACACGCGGCCCAAACACACAATCGCAGTGCGCGTGGCGCGCGACATGGGCATCAAAATCCATTGCTTTGAAGAGGGTTATTTGCGCCCGTACTGGGTGTCCTATGAACGCGGGGGCGTCAACGGCTATTCGCGCCTTATGGATCTGAGCGTCGACATGATGCGCGCCGAAATCATGGATCGTACGCTGGATTTACCCGATGCACCGGCGCGTTGGGGTGACATGCGCCACCACACATTTTACGGCGCGCTGTATCATTGGCATATTCTGTTCCGAAACCAAAAATATCAGCATTACGCCACGCACCGTGACATTTCTGTGTTTCATGAATTTCGCCTTCATTTCAGACGCTTACTGTCGATTCCACTGCACGCTATTCAGCGCCGGGCTGCTTCGGTACGCATAAGGCGCAACGGTTATGTGTATCATCTGGCGCTGTTGCAGCTTAGCCACGATGCCTCGATCCAGCACCATAGCCCGCTGAGTTCAATGCCCGAATTTATCAAGCTTTGCATCGAAAATTTTGCTGTCGGTGCTTCCAGCCACCACCATCTGGTGATCAAGGCGCACCCGCTTGAAGACGGGCGGATGCCGCTGCGCAAAATCACCGTGGATCTGGCGGCTGAACTTGGCGTGGCCGAGCGTGTGCATTTCGTACGAGGTGGGAAACTGGCCGGGTTGATGAATTTCGCCCGCTCGATTGTCACTGTCAATTCGACCGCCGCGCAGCAGGCGCTGTGGCGTGGTTTGCCGGTCAAGATTTTTGGCGATGCGGTTTACGGCAAGCCCGAGTTCGTATCGCAGCAGCCGCTGGCCGAGTTTTTTGCCGACCCCTGGAAACCTGACGCGGGGGCGTATCGCGATTATCGTCATTATTTGCTGGAAACCTCGCAGGTGATGGGGGGATTTTATTCGGCCAAAAGCCGTCGCCGTCTGATCCGCGGGGTGGTCGATATGGTATTGGCTGCGGACGATCCCTATGAATCCCTGCGCCAATTCAACGCGACCCCGCGGCAACAGTTACGGGTTGTAAAGTAAGGCCTGTAAACTCTTTGTTGCCAAATTTGCCTTTACCTGTGTATGGTTAGCAAAAAAATAAGAGGCAGTGTTGGCAGTAAGGGGCAATTGGCGTGTCAATCATCAGAACTAGTTGGGTCCGTTTCGTGGCCCTCTTTGTGCTGGTCGCGTTCACCGCGACAGCCTGCGGTTTGCCGCGCACCGGTCCAAGCAAAAACCAGATTTTTGCCGGGTCGGTCCAGCGCAAGGGTGACGCGTTTATTGTCACGATAAACGATCGGGTGGTCAAATATACATCGGTTGCACCAATCATCGAATTTGACGCCAGTTTCACGCGGTCCGGAAAAATCGGCTCGGACGTTATTCGACCAGGAGATTTGTTGGGCCTGACCATATGGGAGAATGTCTCGGACGGATTACTGGCGGGCGTGGGACAGAACGCGACCGTACTGCAGGAAATCCAGGTGGACGCCACCGGCAGCATTTTCGTGCCCTACGCAGGGCGGCTGAAAGCGGCCGGCAACACACCCGAACAATTGCGTCAGGCAATCACACGCAAATTGGACGCGCAAACGCCCGATCCGCAGGTGCTGGTCCGGCGGATCGCCGGCGACGGATCGTCGGTGTCGATCATGGGTGGTGTTGCCGCGCAGGGGGTATATCCGATTGAATCGGCTACGCGCAACATTACCG
>CAZPQL010000099.1:0-6248 GCA_964588725.1 uncultured Rhodobacterales bacterium | reverse complement strand
AAGGCGGCGTTGGCGGCGGCGGCGGCGGAGAAGGCGGCGTTGGCGGCGGCGGCGACGGCGGAGAGGGCGGAGAGGGCGGCGGCGGCGTCGGCGGACCTGATTGCGGGGGTTGGATACACCGTCGCAACCCCCGCAATCAAAACCTGACGCAAAACCGGCAGCGCCGTCAGATCACGTTTGGAATCGCGTATCACCCAGTCCCAATACAGGGGCAGCACCCGCATGGCGGCGCGGTGGGCAATGGCAACGGACGTTGGGCGCGGCTGGGTTTCCAGCCATTCCTTCAGCGTTTCGCGGTCCTTAATTTCGCTGATCTCAACCATATCTGCCTGTATGTCCCGTGGTCGGCACGCATTCAAGTGCCGGAAAGGCAGCGACGGGTTTGCGGGTCCTGCGCCCCCTCTCCCGTGGGAGAGGGTCGGGGAGAGCGCCGCGATATATCAACTGTCAGAAACCCCGCGCAGCTTGCGCCACAGCATCCGCCCGTAGTGGCGCGCCGGGTAGCGGTAGATCGACAGCGCACCGGCCAGCAGTGCCAGCGCCCACCATATGCCCATCGACCAGCCAAGCCACAGCAGAATAACCGGAAACAGCAACAGCATCGGCAGTCCAAAGCGCCAGTGAAACCGCATGGGCAGCATCCCGATCACCGAAATCACAAGCACCCAGATGATCGTGACCAGAAGGACCGGGCTGAGGTCTATAAACCCGCCGTTCAGACTGTCCATGATTTCAGCGCCTCCGGCAGGTTGTTGGCCCAGGTAGAAATCGTCCCGGCCCCGAGACAGACAACCATGTCGCCCGGTTTGGCCTCGCGCCGCACAAGCGACGCCAGACAGGCCTCGCCGTCCAGCGCAGTGGCGCCGTGGTGTCCGTGCGCCACCAGCCCGGCAACCAGATCGTCGCGCGACGCTCCTTTGACCGGATCCTCGCCTGCGGCATAGACCTCGGCAATCGCCACCACGTCGGCGGCGTTGAAACAGGTGCAGAAATCTTCAAACAGGCTTGACAGCCTTGAATAGCGGTGCGGTTGGTGCACCGCGATCAGCCGCCCTTCGGTGGCTTGGCGTGCTGCTTTCAGCACTGCGGCAATTTCCACCGGATGGTGGCCGTAATCGTCAATGATCGTGACGCCGTTCACGTCACCGACTTTGGTAAAGCGGCGATTCACGCCTTTGAAATTGTCAAGCGCCTCGCGGATGACCGTGCCTTTGATGCCCAGGTGCCGCGCCACCGCAATCGCCGCCAGCGCGTTCAGCACGTTGTGTTCGCCCGGCATCGGCAGGCAGACCTCCATCAGCTGTGCCTCTGTGCCGCGCAGGATCACGTCAAAAAACGCCTTGCCGCCGCGAAACACCACGTTCTCGGCCCGCACATCGGCCTGCGCGTTAAACCCGTAGGTGATTACGCGGCGATCGTTAATTCGCCCTACCAGCGCCTGCACCTCGGGGTGATCGGTACAGCACACCGCCACGCCATAAAACGGAATGTTGGAAATAAAATGATCAAACGCCGCGCGCAGGGCATCGAATGATCCGTAATGTTCCATGTGTTCGGGGTCGATATTGGTGACAATCGCCACCGTGGCCGGCAGTTTGACGAATGTGCCGTCGCTTTCGTCCGCCTCGACCACCATCCATTCGCCGCTGCCCATGCGGGCGTTGGAGCCGTACGCATGAATAATCCCGCCGTTGATCACCGTCGGGTCAAGCCCGCCCGCGTCAAGCAGTGTCGCCACCATCGTTGTGGTGGTGGTTTTTCCGTGGGTGCCTGCGACCGCAACGTTGGATTTCATGCGCATCAGTTCGGCCAGCATTTCGGCCCGCCGCACCACGGGAAGACCGGCAAGGCGCGCGGTGTCAAGCTCGGGATTGCCGGGTTTGATGGCCGATGAAATCACCACGACCTCGGCCCCTGCCAGATTCGCGCCGTTCTGGCCGACAAAAATCGTGGCCCCCAATTTGGCGAGCCGCGCGGTGATCTTGCTGTCGTTCAGATCAGAACCCTGAACCCGATAGCCGTGATTGAGCAACACCTCGGCAATCCCCGACATGCCGATGCCGCCGATGCCGACAAAATGGATCGGGCCGATATTGTTGGGCAGTTTGGTGGCGGCATTCATATTTCGTCTATCCCGGCTTCCAGATTTTCAACCAGCGACGTCATTAGCGCCGTGGCTTCGGGTTTGCCGTAAACCGCCGCCGCACGCGCCATCGCCGTGGCGATTGCCCCGTCAGATAGAACAGAGTGAATTTCCTTGGCAAGTCCCAGTGCTGTCAAATCTTCTTCGACCATCACGCGCGCACCGCCCGCGTCAACCACACCGCGCGCGTTGGCAGTTTGCTCGTCACGCAAAGCGCTGGCCAACGGAATCAAAATTGCCGGTCGTCCGACCGTCGTGATGTCGGCGATTGATCCGGCACCGGCGCGCGAGATAACCAGTTGCGCCTCTGACAGCCGCCGGGGCACGTCGTCAAAAAACGTCTGAACCTCGGCGACCAGCCCAATATCAACATAGCGCTGGCGTACCACATCCAGATCCTCGGCGCGGGCCTGATGGGCGACGCGCAGGTGTTGCAGTATGGTGTCGGGCAACAGCGCAATCGCGCCGGGCACTACATCCGACAACACCCGCGCACCCTGTGATCCACCGATGACAAGCAAGCTCATGGGATAGTCACCCGGTTCCATATATTGCGAGCCCTGCCGTTCGTTTACGGCGGCGCGCACCGGGTTGCCGGTGAAAATACCTTTGACACCTTTGGGCAGATCGGTCGGCCACGTGCCGCACGCCACGCGGTTCACACGGCGCACAAACAGCCGGTTCACCCGCCCCAGCACCCCGTTTTGTTCGTGCAGCATACGCGGGCGACGCGTGATCCACGCCGCTGCCATCGCCGGAAAAGCCGGATAACCGCCAAATCCAACCACAACGCTGGGTTTGTGACGAATAAACGCCCACGTCGTGGCAAACACACCGCTCAGCAATGTAAACGGCGCTTTGAGCCTGCCCGATACGCCGCCCCGTGCAAAGCTGGCGCTTTTGGCCACATAAACGTTGACAGCATCGGGAAATCCGCCGGCAAATTGCGCGCCGCGCGCGTCTGTGGACAAGGTTACCTGCCAGCCCAGCGCCAGCATCGCTTCGGCGAGTGCCTGTGCAGGAAACATATGCCCGCCGGTGCCACCGGCGGCGATCAGTAAATGCCGGGGGTCGCTCATGCGCGTCGACTACGCATGATATCGGCGATTTCACCCTGTGGACGGGTGCGGGTGAAAGCCAGTAACATGCCCAGCCCTATACCCGCCGCGATCAGGGATGATCCACCATAAGACACAAACGGCAGTGTCATGCCTTTGGCAGGCAGCAGGCGCACCGCCACGCCCAGATTGATAATCGCCTGCATACCGAACAGCGCCGCGATTCCGGTGCCGGCCAAACGCGTGAACGGGTCGCGTTCGCGGATCAGGCGAAACAACGAGCGCACCGTGATGATCAGAAACAGCAAAATGACGAACAGCACCAGCACCAAACCGTATTCTTCCGCCGCCACCGCGATGATGAAATCGGTATGAGCGTCTGGGAGCGACCACTTGACGGTGCCCCCGCCGACTCCCACGCCAAAAAGCCCGCCTTCCTGAATGGCGTTGGCAGCGTATCCCAACTGCGTCGTCGGGTCGATGTCCGGGTTCATGAACCCATCGATGCGGCGGGCAAAGTGCTCCGAATTCTGATAGGCCAATGTGCCGGCGCCCAATACCATCAACGCCATGACGATCATCAGCGCAATCGGCGCACCCGCCACGAAATACATCACGCCCCAAGATGCCAAAATCAGACTGGCCTGTCCAAAATCCGGTTGCATCGCCAGCATCGCCGCCAGCATGACCGCCAATAGAAACGACAGTCGTTTTCCGGGCGGGCCGAAAATTTCGCTTGAGGCTGACAACAACCAGGCGGAAAACACCACGAACCCGGGTTTGATAAATTCTGACGGCTGAAACGCCGCAAAACCCAGTGAATACCAGCGCATCGCGCCTTTACCAAAATCGGTGCCGAAAAACGGCAATGCCACAAGAGACGCAAACGTCAGGATAAACCCGATCACCCCCAGTCGGCGCACCAACAGGGGCGACATCATCGACGTAATGATCATCATCGCACACGCGACGGACCCAAAAAAAGCCTGTCGCGCAACGTAGTGAAATGGCGCCAAACCGTTCTTGGCCGCCAGTGGTGGTGACGCCGCCAATCCCAGCAACAGCCCGACACCAAACAACAGCAACACGCTGGCGATCACCAGTTTATCAACGGACGACCACCAACGTGGCAAAATGGGTTCACCCCGCAGGGTCGCACCCGGGCCATAGACCATTTCAGACATGAACCTGCCCCTTAACCTGCCTCTGCACCGGGTGGTTTGTCCACCGGCCTGTTATTTTTACACAACTTACGGCTTTCGGTCCGTTCAGGGAAGTGCTTTTGCGACAAATTCCCGGGCTGTGCTTTAGACGTCATTGGCCGCGCCAGCAAAGTTCAGAATTTCGTCAGATACTCATTCCGGTGCCAGTGCCGCGCGTACGCGCTGGCTGAAATCGTCGCCGCGCGCTTCAAAATCCGCGTATTGATCAAAACTCGCTGCCGCGGGTGCCAGCAACACCGTGTCACCCGCCTCTGCTTCGCGCACGGCCATGGCCACAGCCGCGGCCATATCGCCGCAGATCTCATGGTCCACACTGTCTAAAGAAGCGGCAAAGTCCTGCGCGCATTCACCGATCAAATAGGCTTTGGCTACATTGCCAAATGCGGGCTGCAGTGCGGAAATGCCACCTTCTTTGCCCTGCCCGCCGGCAATCCAGCGGACGCGCGCAAACGCATTTAGTGCCTGCAACGCACTGTCGACATTGGTAGCCTTGCTGTCGTTCACGTAGGTTACGCCACCTGACCGCGCCACAATCTGACTGCGGTGCGGCAGGCCGGGATAGCTGTGGAACGATTTTTCAATGGCTTTGGGTGCCAGTCCCAGCGACCGGCATACCCCGTAGGCCGCGCAGGCGTTTTGGTGGTTATGCGCGCCCGGCAGCGACGTCATGGCGCGCAGATCGATCGATCCCGCCTGCTTGCCGCGCCGCCGTTCGACCAGAAATCCTTTGCGCATAAACACATTCCACCCCGGATCGGCCAGCCGTGCATCTACCGAGATTTGCATCACAGGATCCCCGCTGCCAAGGCTTTCACGCAGACGGTTGGCCAGAAAACGGCCCTCAACTTCATCCACTCCGATGATCGCGCGCTCTGGTCCGCCCTCGACAAACAACCGCGCCTTGGCGGCAAAATATCCACCCAAACCACCGTGACGGTCCAGATGGTCGGGGCTGAGGTTGAGAAACACACCAATATCCGGGCTGAGCGCGCGGGCCAGATCGCACTGATACGACGACATTTCCAGAACTATGACGCCGCCGTCCACCGCCGGATCAAGATCAAGAACGCCGCGCCCGATATTGCCACCCAGCTGGCACGGACGGCCGTTGTCGCGCAAAATATGGTCGATCAGCGCCGAAGTCGTCGACTTGCCGTTAGAGCCGGTGACCGCCACAACACGCGGCATCACGTCAAAATAATCCCATGCAGGCGTGGCAAAGCTGCGGAAAAACAACCCCATATCGTTATCCACCGCGACGCCCGCCGCCATGGCGGTCGCGACGATCGGATGCGGCGTCGGGTAAAGATGGGCAATGCCGGGCGAAACGATAAGCGCGACCACGCCGTCCCAGCAGTTTTGCGCGGTCAGATCAAAAAGCGTCAGCCCCTGCGCACGCGCGTGTTCGCGGGCCGCGTCACTGTCGTCCCAGCACAGCGCCGTGGCCCCGCCCGCCGCCAGCGCCTTGGCCGCCGCGAGACCGGAGCGTCCAAGTCCCAGAACGCCAACCTTATGCCCAGAATATCCCCGTACCGGTATCAAAGGCGTCGCTCCAGTCAGACGGTTTCACCTGTGGCTCGTGCTAGCGGATATTGGGGGGTGTGAAAAGACGGTATGTGGATTTCCCGCACGTGCGGGGCTGCCTATCCTATCGCGAAGCTTTCTCTACCAAAAACCGCTCCAAATTCTCCCGCAGTGTCTTCGAATTCGGATGCTCCACCCCCAAAGCCGCCTCCATCACCGCCACCGCGTCGCGATACAACGGCTCTGCCCCCACGTAATCGCCCTTGGCTTTCAGGAGTGCGGCGAGGTTGTTCAGGCGAA
>CAZPQL010000098.1:0-6634 GCA_964588725.1 uncultured Rhodobacterales bacterium | reverse complement strand
AATGCGGGCTGGTGGCGATACTGGGCGCCGACAAGGAGGGGTTCCTGCGCTCTGAAACTTCGCTGATTCAGACCACGGGCCGCGCGGCGCGCAATGTGGACGGGCGGGTGATCATGTACGCCGACCGGATCACCGGATCGATGGACCGCGCGATTGGCGAAACCAACCGGCGGCGCGAAAAGCAGGCGGCCTATAACGAAACGCACGGGATTACACCGGAGACGGTGAAAAAGAACGTCGATGACGTTCTGTCTGGGTTGTATCAGGGCGACACGGACGAAAGCCGGATTACGGCGACAGTTGAAAATCCGCTGGTGGGGGCCAATCTGGCTGCGCATCTGGAGGCACTGCGCGGTGACATGCTGAAGGCGGCTGAGAATCTGGAGTTTGAAGAAGCCGCGCGTATTCGCGACGAGGTCCGGCGCCTTGAAGCGGTAGAACTGACCGTGGCCGACGACCCGCTGGCGCGGCAATCGGCGGTGGACGCCGCGGTGGAGAAAGCGTTGGAGGCAGGCGGGCGGTCAAGCGCAGGCAAGGCAGGCACGCGGACGTTCAGGGGGAAGGCGAAGCGGAAAGGGCGGTTTTGAGGGCAGCAACCGTAGGGTGGGTGGTTCCACCCACCGTCTGCCGTCACCACAGACGTCCAATGGTGGGAAAAATTACCCTCCCTCCCGCCAAAGGCGCTGGCGTGGGTTGGCGCATTTGATTGGATAGGTCAGGTAAAACCCGCCGTCCGGCCTGTCGGGTGCGCCAAAGCACCCCGCGAAATACCCTTTTGGATCAATCGTTTGCGCCACATCGCCGTCCACATGCGGGTCGCCGTCGCGGGTTAGTTCGAAATGCACGTGGGTCATGCCGCGCGGCGATATGCCGGTCGATCCTACCGTCCCGATCACGTCACCGCGTTTCAGCCGTGCCCCGATTTTCAAATCAGCCACGGACTCCAGATGGCAATAGCTGCTGAACAACCCGTTGGCGTGGCGCAGCGTCAGCCCGTTGCCGCAACCGTAATTGTTGAACGCGCTGTAAAACCGCGTCACCCGCCCATCAGCCGCGGCAATCGCGGTGGCGTGCCGCCGCCCGTTGAAATCCATCCCCGCGTGGGGGGCGTCGCGCGGGTAGCGCCCAAAACAGCATTTCATGTCCAGATACCGCGCGCTAAGGCGCAGATCGGCGGCGCGGACGTCGGGCACCGCACCAAAATAGCGCGACGAAAACACCGGCGGTCGCCGGTCATAGCGCCGCGGTGTCGGCGACAGTTGTGCGACCCATCCGCCCCGAACGGATGTGGCGCGCAAACCGGCCGGTGACCGCTTTTCCAGCCGGATCCGCAGTTTTGGCCCCGTGACCACCAGCGCCGTACCGTCGCGCGTCGAGCCGCTGATCGCAACGTCCTTGCCATCCCAGATATAGGCGGTCACCGCGTCGTTGGTGATGGTCATCGCCACCGCGACCGCCGCCCGCCCCTGATGCCGCCACAGACCCGCCCAGTCACCGTCGAACGCCCCTGCGTGTGCATTCAACGGCATGTAGATCAGCGCCAGAAAGGCAAGGCGGTTCAGGATTAAGCTCATGGGTTTTCTCTGTTGTGCGAGGTGCAACATTTGGCAACGCTACAGGATTTTTCCGGCCCGTGACATGGGCAAAGGCGCGGGGGGATTCAAATGTCTGAAATGGCTGCGCGTATCAGCGACGTGGACCTGCGATATGTGAAGCGGATAATCCAGGTTTGCAAGTTAAAGGATTTCACATTTTTCAAGCGCAACGCTTGGGGGCGAGGTTTACCCAACAAAGTAATTTTATTTCCGATTTAGAAGTACTTGTTCCCGAGTTTTACCGCAATATCGGGCAGGAACTTGTTGTGTGGCGAAAGCGTGCGCCAAAGATCAAGGAAGAAATTCGATCTGAAATAATAGATTCACAGGAAGGCATCAACAAAGAGGATAATTAAAAATGATACTTTTCTGTGCGAGCAATCTCGGTCCCTGAATCAGTCGCAATAGCAACCCGGCGCTCCGCGCGTAAATTGCGGAAACGCTCCCCCGGAGCGTTTCAGTTTCGCAACCCGGCGCTCCGCGCGTAAACGCCACAAATGATCCCCCGGATCATTTGCCCGGTTTCACCGGGACAGGCGTTTACCCCACAAATCATAGTCCCCGGCCTCATCAACCACAACCTGCAGGATATCCCCTGCCTGCACCCCCTCAAACCCCGCGTCGATAAACAGGTTCCCGTCGATTTCCGGCGCATCCGCTTGCGTTCGGCAGGTGGCACCTTCGCTGTCCACCTCATCCACGATCACCGTAACCGTGCTGCCAACCTTCGCCGCCAGTTTGGCCTCTGATATGGCTTGGGCACGCTCCATAAACCGGTTCCAGCGGTCCTGTTTGATTTCATCCGCCACATGATCCGGCAGGGCGTTAGACCGCGCCCCCGCCACATCTTCGTACTGAAAACAGCCCACGCGGTCCAACTGCGCCGCGTCCAGCCAATCCAGCAGATGGGTAAACTCGGCCTCGGTTTCGCCCGGAAAGCCGACAATAAACGTGCTGCGCAGGGTGATGTCGGGACAAATTTCACGCCATTTGCCGATCTCGGCCAGCGTTTTGGCGGAGGCGGCGGGGCGGGCCATGCGGCGCAACACATCGGGGTGTGAATGCTGAAACGGCACGTCAAGGTAGGGCAATACGCCGGATGCGGGGTCGGCCATCAGCGGGATCAGGTCGCGCACAAACGGGTAGGGGTAAACGTAATGCAGGCGCACCCAGACGCCAAGGCTGCCCAGATCGCGGGCCAGATCAACGATATGGGCGCGGTGGCCATTGGCGGTTTCGTGGCGCAGGTCAAGCCCATAGGCGCTGGTGTCCTGAGAGATCACCAGCAGTTCCTTCACGCCCGCCGCCACCAACCGCCCGGCCTCGCGCATCACCCCGTGGGCGGGGCGCGACTGCAGGCGGCCGCGCATATCCGGGATGATGCAGAACCTGCACTTGTGATTGCAGCCCTCTGAAATTTTCAGATAACTGTAGTGGCGCGGCGTCAGGGTGACGTTCGCGGCCGGCAGCAGGTCTATAAAAGGATCGGGATCGGGCGGCACGGCGGTGTGAACCGCATCCAGCACGTCCTCATACTGGTGCGGGCCGGTAACCGCCAGAACGCTTGGATGCGCGCCGCGAATGTAATCTTCCTCTGCCCCCAGACAGCCGGTGACGATAACGCGGCCGTTTTCCTTTAAGGCCTCGGCAATCGCCGCAAGGCTTTCGGCCTTGGCGCTGTCCAGAAACCCGCAGGTGTTGACGATGACGGCTTGTGCTCCGGTGTAGTCGGGCGAAATCGCGTAACCCTCGGCGCGCAGCCGCGTAAGAATACGCTCGCTGTCCACCAGCGCCTTGGGGCAGCCAAGGCTGACCATGCCAATCGTCGGCTGGTCTGGTCTGGATACATCGTTGAGCCGCGCTTTGGGCGCAAGATCAGGGCGCAGGTTTGGCGGGTTCGTGCTCATGGCGCGGGTATAGGGGAGGTTTACGGCGGGGTGAACCCCGCCTTTTGAGCGGGTTTTGCGGGTTCTCAGCCCCGCACCATCCGCCAGACGCGCCCATCAATCGCGGCCAGCCCGCCGCCGATCAGGGCCATGCCTGCCAGATGTTGGGGCAGCAGAATTTCACCCAGGAAAGAAACCCCCAGCAAAATCGCGGAAACCGGGATCAGAAATGTGACCAGCAACAGGTTGGTGGCCCCTGCTGTGGCCAGAATGCGGAAATACAGAAAATAGGCAAACGCGGTAGAAATCGCGGCGATGCCAAGCAGGGACAACAGGACTGGCCCGGATGGCATGGGCAGGGTCCACGGCTGGTCAACCACCAGCATCACCGGCAGCAACAACGCCGAAGAGGCCGTGACCTGACCCGTGGCGGTGGCCAGAGGCGGCACGCCAAGCGCGGCAAACCGGCGGCCGTATATGCCCGCAACCCCGTAAACCAGCGCACCCGCCAGCACGGCGAAAATGGCCAGCGTTTTGGTGTTTTCTGCGGCCATGCCATCCAGCCCGATCAGAGTGATCACGCCCACGAACCCGAGGATCACACCAAGGACACGGCCCTTTGTCAGGCGCTCGTCCGAGGTGGCCATATGCGCCACCAGAACGGTAAAAAGCGGTGTCGTGGCGTTCAGGATTGCGGCAAGGCCAGAGGCGATGTGGATCTGGCTCCAGACGATCAGGGTGAACGGAATGGCGTTGTTGATCAGCCCCATGACCAGAAACGCCCACCAGATGCGTGGCTCTTTTGGCATTTTGATCCCCACAACCGGCAAGACAGCCAACAGGATGAGGGCTGCCAAAAATACCCGCGCGAATACCACCGTGAAAGGCGGCAGAGCGGCCACAGCCACCGCGTTGAAAAAGAACGACCCGCCCCAGACCAACGCCAGCAGGATCAGCAGTGCCCATTCGGTGGGTTTCATGGTTGTGTCGATTTGTGCGGCCATCTGACGTCCAGTTCGAATTGGTATCAAACTGACCGAATTTGCCCGGTCACAAAACCCGTTTCTTGCGCATTGGTGTTGCGCGCCGCAGAAACGAGTATTTTTGCAAAGATGAAATTGCACGCCGATGATTGAACGCGATTTCAGCGATCAACATCATCGACCCTTCCATCACGCAGGTGAAAAGAATGTCGCTGTTATGCTGTGTGGTCGGTGGTGCGCCGCGTGTCAGTGCGTGGGAAAATTCAGGTAAAAACCGGCGGGCGTTTGGCCATATTGGCCATCACCGCCTCGACCTGATTGGGGCTGGCGATCAGGTCGGCCTGCAGGCGGGCCTCCAGCGTCAAACCGGTTTTGGCCGCTGCGTTCCAGCTATCCTCGATCAGGCGCTTGCTGCCTTGCACCGATTGTGGCGAACGCGCCGCCAAACCGGTTGCGTAGTTTTGCGCAAATGCCAGGGGATCATCGTCGATCCACGTCACCAGACCCAACGCAAAAGCCGCGTCGCCGTCCAGAATGCGCGCGGTCATCATCAGGTCCTTGGCCTGATCGGCGCGCAACAGTTTGGGCAGGTTTTGCGTCAGCCCCATGTCGGGGATCAGGCCCCATTTGCTTTCCATGATCGACAGCCGCATATCAGGCCGGCAAACGCGAAAATCCGCTGCCAGCGCCAGTTGCGCGCCCGCGCCAAACACCGCGCCGTGCAGCGCCGCAATGACGGGCACGTCGATCTCCTGCCATACATAGCACATTTTTTGAAAGCGGTTGGCGATCTCGCCGAGGGGCGGGTTCAGCATTTCCTTTTTAATGGCATCGATGTTCTGGATCATGTCGCCAAAGCTGTTGGTGTCGATCCCGGCGCAGAAATTATCGCCGGCACCGCAAAGCACGACCGCACGCAGATTACTGTCGCGACGCAGCGCTTCGCCCGCTTCGGCAATGGCTGCAAACATCGCTGGATCCAGTGCGTTCATTTTGTCGGCACGGGTCAATGTGACCAAGGCCACGTGATTTTCGATGGTGACGGTGACGCGCCCGGTCATGCGGTTCTCCTTGTTCGGTTAGTCGGTTTCGCACCGTTACTCAGGACTTTTTCCACACGATAATCAAGATCATCACGGCAAAACGTCAAAACGACCGGCTGGCCTTCAGGAAAACCCCGCTGGCGGAATAATTCTGAAGCGAAAGCCCGTCGTTGAAATACGTGGCGTTCACGTTCCAGCCATTGGTGAAACGCGCCGATATACCCATATCAAGACGCCCACGGATGCCGGTCGTCAAAGCCGAAACCCCTGTGCCACTGTTGAAACTGCGCCGCGCCGCCAGCGCCAGACTGGGGCTGAACACTGTGCCGCCTTTGCCGATGATAGTGTCGCTAAGTTCAACCCCAACGTCGGCGTCACTGAACGTGTAGGTTGTTGCGGGGATGAAGGCGCTGAGACTGTCGATATAGGCGCTTTGGGTTTCGCGCAGCACGTTTACTCCGGCATGCGGCTTGACCGTCAGGCCGCGAACGTCCTGCGTGCCGGTAATTTTGCCGGTAACCAGCAGTCTGCGGGTCGAAAAACTGTCACTATAGGTACCAAACGGCGAGATCGAATTCCCGGATCGTCCCATCAGAATACGTGCATCGTAAAACAGCGAGGTGTTGCTGATGCGCCCGGCCACGTAGGGGCCGATCAGCCAGCCGTGCCCGGTGGCACTGCGCCCGCTGACGCTGTCCGCGCTTGCGGTTTGGTCAAATTGTAACAGCGCACCTACTATTGTGTGTTCACCCAGAAATTGGTGCGCGCCGATGCTGCCCAGCCACGAGGTGCCGGTTGCATTCAGATCACGTGAGCGCGCGCCGTGCAGCTCGGCCCAGATATTGAGACCCGTGAGCCGCGCCAATGCCTTGCCCGAAGCCATTGCCACTTCGCCGTTGGCATCGTCGATCGACAGATAGAACCCCCCGCGATCACGGCTGGTCCGCACATCGTCGCTCAGAAACTTCAACACATCGGGTTGCGACTGGATAATCAGATTGGCACGATCAGCCAAAACACGTGCGATTGCCTGATGGGTTTGGTCGACGGTGGTGTTGTTGACCACCATTTGCGCAGCTGCCAGATTGCCGTTGCCATCGCCGTCGGCGGCCACGCCCGCAGGTATG
>CAZPQL010000097.1:0-6756 GCA_964588725.1 uncultured Rhodobacterales bacterium | reverse complement strand
GACCTTGAAGCCACCACCCCATGAGGCCAGTCACTGGACCGTTCGGGCGATGGCCGCGCCCTGCCGTATTTAGTAATCAGTCCTGCGCTGACCAGTTCACGCAGACGGACTTTGATGGTGTTTTTATTCCCGCCCGTCAGTTCGGTGATCTTCGACAGGTTCAGGCGATCATGCGTGTCGAACAGCCCCAAAATCTGCACCGAAATTTCGGGCAGATCAGTTTCGTCAATTTGCCCTTTTTCGCGATCCAACCGGATCACCAAATTGTCTTTTTGCTTTTTCAGGCAACGCAGGAAAAAACCAACCCATGGCGACCGGTCTGGATCATTGCCTTTCAGCGTTGTTTGGGTACGGCGCAGGCTTTTGTAGTAAATATCTTTGTTTTCCTCGATCACGCTTTCCAAGGATGTGTAAGGCACATAGGCATAATCCGCCCGCAGCAACATCAGCGTGGTCAGGACGCTTGACAGCCTGCCATTGCCATCCTGGAACGGATGGATTGCCAAAAACTGAACAGTAAACACCGCGACGACAGCAAATGGGGTTTTGCTGCGCGACAGGTCCAGACCTGCACCCCAAGTTTCCTCCACCTAGCGGAGAGTCCTTGAGGTTAAGTTGATGGCCTTACACGGCCAACCAGATCGTACAGACTGCCGTCGGCGGGGTCCGGCTACTGTACTGTGATCGCGTGGGTTGCGAGCACTGTGTTGCCCTGTTTCATGACGTAGCGGATTTCGTAAGTGCCCGGGGTGTCGGGCATTTGCAGCGTTACGACTCCGTCTTTTTTCGTATAGGCATAGGTGATTGACTTGCTGGCCCGCGTGCCGGGCGTTGCCAGCGAAATGAGATCAAGCCGGTAATTGGGCCCAACCCACGACACGGTGACCTCTGTTCCGACGCCGGCGCTTGACGGCGCGCTGAGCGTGGCGCTGACGGGCAGGATTGTAATGGGGCTGGACGCCATGACCGTATTGCCCTGCCGTTGCACATAGCGAATTTCGTAGTCTCCGGGGGTTGCAGGCATCGTCAGGTCCAAAGGATTTCCCGAACCCGTGTACGCGTTATTGATAAATTTTGACCCCCGGCTGCCGGGTTCGGTCACCGATAGAAAATCGCGTTCATAATTGGGGCCTTGCCAGTCGATTTGGATGGTTTCGCCCGCGCGGGCCGTAGCGGGCGAGATCAGCGACACCTTTATGTCCATGACCTTGATCGTGCGCATGGCTAATATGCGACCGGTCTGTTCATGCACATAACGAATTTCATAGGTGCCCGGCTTAGGCGGCATTTGCAAAGTCAGTGGCTCGCCGCTGTCCACGTCGCTGTAGGTGATATATTTACGACCGCGATCTGCGGGCAGGGCGATTGTGATAATATCGCGCGGGCTTTTGGGTCCGCTCCACGTTACCGGGATTTTGGCGCCAACAAACGCCTGTACCGGTGCGTCAAGCGTCGCGGGTGGTTTCAAAGGTGGCAGAATGATCCGAAACTGGGTGGACCCCGAGGCCAGAAGCGTAAAATTCAGGCTGCCCGTGGTCGCGTCGGCGACACGCAGAACTTTGGCGCGGTAGTTGCCCGGTGGCAGGGCCAAGCGGGCGGCGTCCGCCGCGACCTGGTCCAGCAGGATCGTGCCATTGTCAACGTCGCTCAGCGTCCAGATCAACCCGTCAGACAACAACGCGCCGTCGGGTCCGTCAAAGGCGGTGACGCGAATGCCGCGCTCGACCGGCGGCGCGTCGTTGGACACGATTTCAAGCGCGGTTGACAGTTCTTCGGCATTTGACGCACTGCGAAAGGTTCCGCCGGTATTTTCGGCCAGACATTGCAGCTGCGCGCGCGCCGCCGGGTCGCGTACGTCAAACCCGATCACATGCGCGGTAAAGTCAACGCCGCTTTCCTCAAGCTGCCGCCCGACGGCGCAGGGGTCCAGATTGCAGGTTTCCTTGCCGTCGGACACCAGAATGACGGTGGCGCGTTCTTCGGTGTACCGCAGCGATTTGGCGGCGGCGATCACTGCGGCGGACAACGGCGTTTTACCCTTGGGTTTGATGGCGTTGACAGCGGTTGAAATCGCGCCACGTGTTCCGGCACCGGGTGTCACAACCGTTTCGATATCGCTGCAATCGCCGCGACGGCGATGGCCATAGACCGTCAGCCCAAGTTGCTGTTCCGGCGGGAAATTGCCGAGCAACCCATCGATCACATCTTTTGCTATGGTGATCTTGGCGGCGCCGTCGATTTGTCCCCACATCGATCCCGAGGCGTCGAGAACCAGTATTGTGCGGCCTTGTTCCTGCGCCAGAAGCGGGGCAGCGAAAGCACAGATAAACGAGAAAATCCATGCGGTCAGTTTATAGCGACGGGTCATGGCGCGGCCTTTTCAACTGTTTCAGCACCTCAATATGCGCGGCGCTGCGGCGAATGAATCGCTCCGATAATGCCGAATTTGCACCGCTGTGCCAAGGGCGGCAAATCCTTACCCCGAAATCAGCCTCGCGAGTCCACCACCTTGTGGCGCTGCACACCCAGTCGCTCTATTTCAAGTTCAAGCGTTTGGCCGGTTTTCAGGAATGTCGGTTCAGGTTTTTTCCCGGTGCCGACGCCGGGCGGCGTGCCGGTTGCAATCACATCTCCCGGCATCAAAGTCATGAGCGAAGACAGGTAGGCGATGATCTCGGGCACGCTGAAAATCATTGTGCCGGTGCTGCCGTCCTGCATGATCTGGCCGTCGACCTGTGTTCGCAGCCACAGGTTGCCGGTGTCGGGTAACGCGTCACGTGTCACCAGCCACGGACCCAATGGACCGAAACTGTCGTGGCTCTTGCCCTTGGTCCACTGGCCGCCCGATTCAAGCTGGCGAATCCGCTCGGAGCCATCGTTGACCACACAGTAACCTGCAACATGCGCCAGAGCGTCGTTTTGCGAAATATTTTTGGCCCGCGTCCCGATCACGACGCCGAGTTCGACCTCCCAATCCAGTTTGGCCGGCGCGCGCGGCATTTCATAGGGGTCAAAGGGGCCGCAAATACACGAGGGCGATTTGAGAAAAACCACGGGTTCTTTGGGTATATCCATATTCATTTCGACCGCGTGGTCGTAATAATTCAACCCAATTCCGATAAACTTTTCCGGGCGCGCGACGCAGGCACCAACGCGCGGAGTCCCGGAAACTTTGGGCAGGCTAAGCGGATCAACCGCCTTGATACGGGCCAATGTGTCAGGGTTCAGCGCGAACCGGTCGATATCGTCGATGATCACGCCCAGATCGCGTATTCTGTCTTCTTCGTCCAGACGTCCCGGACGCTCGGAGCCGATGTCACCGTAGCGCAGTAATTTCATCTTTCGTTCTCCCCAGACCGGCGGCAAGCCTAAGAAAGTCGTGAGTGTCGGGTCAAGCTACAAATTTTGCCTGCTATTCATTTCGGTGATTGCATCCCGTCAATTGCAGTGATTTTGTAAGACGGGCAAAACGACCGTTTGGCCTATGGAGGTGGCATTGATTTCAGTCTGGCAAATACGCGCGGATACACGCGCGCTGGCATGGATTGGGTTCTTTGCGCTGATTTTGGCGGCGTGGAGCGCATTGTTTGCCATGTCGCTTGAGGTGCCCGACGCGACGTTGCGTGCACTTTATGGGGCTGATTTCTGGCGGTCCGTTTGCGGTGCCAGCGGTTTATCAGCCGGATTTGGCGTCACGCTGTCAATGTGGGTTCTCATGGTGGCGGCAATGATGATGCCGACGTTCGCCCCCAGTCTGAAAACCTACAGTGAATTACAGTCTACAGAAGCGGCAAACGCGGCAGGCATGGCCATGCTGGTACTGGGGTACGTGGCAATCTGGTTTGGGTTTTCACTGCTGGCGGCGGGGTTGCAAACAGCATTTCTGAAAGTCGGATTTGTCTCTCCGGCGGGAACCTCGCTGTCGTGGGGGCTGAACAGCGCGCTCTTGATCCTTGCGGGCTTTTATCAATTTTCGACCTTCAAAGACGCCTGCCTTAGCCGGTGCCGTGCGCCGCTGACATTTTTCATGGGCCATTGGCGGCCCGGTTCCGCGGGCGCTCTGAACATGGGGTTGCGGCTGGGCGCGATCTGTTTGGGATGCTGCTGGGCGCTGATGCTGTTGGCTTTTGTCGGGGGCACCATGAATCTTTTGTGGATGGGGTTGGCGACTCTGGTCATGGTGGCAGAGAAACTGCCGCAGATCGGCACGCCGGTGACCCGACCTCTGGGAATTTTGTTAATTATGACCGGCGTAGGTGCCGGAGTGGCCACGATTTACTGAGACGGGAAAGATACGATGACAACCAAAGCCAAATCCAAACGCAAACCCGCAGACCGGCTTCGTGCGCCGGCGCGCCTTGACAGCCGTATGGTGGATGAACGCCGTGCCGATGGCGGGCTGATCCCCTGGGCGATCAAGGGCGAGCTGATCCTGAATTGCAACTGTACGGTATTTTGCCCCTGCGTGATTTCACTGGGCAAACACCCGCCGACCGAAAATGCCTGTCAGGCGTGGGCCGGCGTGCGTATCGACAGTGGTCATTATGGCGACGAGGACTTGTCGGGGCTCAATGTCGGGTTAATTTTGGAGATTCCGGGCCGGATGGCGCGCGGCAACTGGAAAGCGGCAGCGTATATCGACGACCGTTCGACTTACGCGGCCTACCACGGATTGATCCAGATATTTTCCGGTAAGGCCAAGGGCACGACCGGGCTGTTCAAAATGCTGGTCAGCGAATTTCTGGGGGCCGAGCGCGCACCGGTTTCCTACGAAACCGACGGTAAGACCCGTCATCTGGTCGTCGGGCGCAAAATCGAGGGCACGGTGTCGCCGATCCGTGGTGCGCGTGACGGCGAAGATGTGGTGGCAGTGAACACGAAATACTGGATGGGTCCGGATATTACCGTGGCGAGCGCCAGCAAAGGCCGGGTGCGTGCCTTTGGCCGCGTGTGGGATTTTGACGGTCGTTCGGCTGAGATCTGTCAGATCGACTGGCACGGTCCGCACTGAACGCAAAAAGGCAGAACACAACATGAGCGCTATCACGCCTTCGCGCCGCGTACGCCCCACGCCGTTTACGCCAGGGGTCGAAGCCGCCGGTGTCAGCAGGTACACCGTTTATAACCACATGCTTCTGGCCTCGGTTTACGAAAGCGTCGAGGCGGACTGTGCCCACCTGAAAAAGCACGTGCAGGTCTGGGATGTTTCGTGTGAACGGCAGGTCTCGATCAAGGGGCCGGACGCCTTGCGTCTGATGAAATTGATGAGCCCGCGCGACATCGACCGGATGGCGGCGGATCAGTGCTATTATGTGCCAATCGTGGACCAGCACGGCGGGATGCTGAACGATCCGGTCGCGCTCCGGCTTGACGACGATCATTTCTGGTTGTCGCTCGCGGACAGCGATACTTTGCAATGGGCGCTGGGGCTGGCTGTTGCGCTGGGGCTGGATGTGACGATTGACGAACCGGATGTTTTCCCGCTGGCCGTTCAAGGTCCGAAGGCCGAAGAGCTGATGGCGCGGTTTTTTGGCGACATTGTACGCGATATCCGTTTTTTTCGCCACAAACGGGTGGTGTTTGAAGGGCACGATTTCGTCGTCTCGCGTTCGGGCTGGTCCAAGCAGGGCGGGTTCGAGATTTTCGTCGACGACAGCGCCCTTGCCATGCCGCTGTGGGACGCGTTGCTTGCCAAAGGGCAGGATCTTCAGGTCCGCGCGGGTTGTCCCAACAGTATCGAGCGGATCGAAAGCGGGTTGTTGTCCTATGGATTGGACATGCGCCGCGAAAACACACCTTACGAATGTGGCCTTGGGAAATTCTGCAATTCCCCCGAACCTTTCATTGGGCATGAAGCGCTTGCACGCGAGGCTGCCGTTGGTCCCAGGCGCAGGGTTCGGCCGCTGTCGATTGATGGCGAGATCGGTCCCTGCACCGGCGTCTGGCCGCTTTATGCGGGGGACGCGAGGGTGGGGCAGGTCGCTTCGGCTGTTTGGTCGCCGGATTTTGCCACCAACGTCGCAATCGGCATGATCGATCGCGGCTACGATGATACCGGCACGGCCCTGAGGATTGAAACAGAACATGGCGTTCGCACGGCGACCGTGCAAGAAACATTCTGGAATTAAGGAGAAACGATATGGGCTTTCACGCACTTGTGGTCGACAAAGACGATGATGGCAAGACTAACGCGGCTGTCAAAACCCTGACGACGGGTGACTTGCCGCAATCTGACGTAACCGTGGCGGTTGAATATTCGACGGTAAATTACAAGGACGGGCTGTGCCTGTCACCCGGTGGGGGCGGGCTGGTGCGCCACTACCCGCATGTTCCGGGGATTGATTTCGCGGGCACGGTCGAGTCGTCGGATGACGATCGCTACAAGCCCGGTGATAAGGTCGTGCTGACCGGCTGGCGCGTCGGCGAAGCACATTGGGGTGGTTACGCGCAAAAGACCCGCGTGCGCGGCGACTGGCTGGTGCCTTTGCCCAAAGGGCTGGACACACGCCTTGCCATGGCCGTGGGCACGGCGGGTTTCACCGCGATGCTGGCGGTGATGGCGCTGGAGGATCACGGTTTGGCACCGGACCACGGGCCGGTGCTGGTGACCGGCGCGGCTGGCGGTGTCGGGTCGGTGGCCACAGCGATTCTGGCGGCGCGCGGCTACGAGGTGGCGGCGGTCACCGGGCGGCCCGGCGCGGCGGATTATCTGAAGGGACTGGGGGCCACAACGATCGTGGCGCGCGACGAGATCAA
>CAZPQL010000096.1:0-6871 GCA_964588725.1 uncultured Rhodobacterales bacterium | reverse complement strand
AAAAATTTCTGCAATGATTGCTCAAAGAGTTGCAGAGCTTACAACTGAACTTGCACAATCAGAAGCTATGGGTCAAAAACAAGATCCTCTTGTAATGTTAAAACAAAGAGAATTAGATCTAAGAGCTATGGATATGCAACGTAAAGCAGAACAAGATTTTGTATCAAATGATATTAGAGAAAATGAAATTGAAGAAAGACTTGATATTGAAAAAATGAAAGTTGAAAATAATGAGGCTCAAGCTGCAGAAAGAATTAGAATAGCAGAAGAGAAACTTGAAATTGCTAGGAAGAAAAAGTAATGAAAAGAAAAAATAAAATTTTAAAAGCATTTACAGGTGCACAAGCTGATACAAAAGAAGGTAAAGCGATGTCTCCAGGAACTGGTGCAACTGGTGGAACAAGAGGTGGAGGAAGAGATCCTAGTGCGCAATTTGACGGGCCACAAAGTTTGTCAATTAAAAATAAAAAAGCACTTGATGCACAAAGAAAAGCCGCTAGATCAGTGATAAGTCCAAGCACTACTTATGCAAATAAAGCCATAGCATTAGCTGCGGGATTAGTTGTTCCTGGGGGAGGATTTTTATACAAAAGAGCTATTGATGCAAATACTCCATTTGCACCAAAAAGAAAAAAACAAAAACCAATTACTACTGATAATATGAATAGAGGAAACGGAGATAGTTCTTCTGGAGTGCCAATAACACCTAATAAACCAATTGATCCATTGTTAATAAAACCAAAAAATAATTTTTTTAATTTCAAAGCGTACAATTCTGGTGGAGTTTCAAGTGGTCCTCCTCCAAAAAGAGGACCTAACCCACAAGTACCACCAATTAAAATGAAAAAAGGAAAAATGAATTCTATGACTTGTCCTCATAGACCAGATGGAATTCGTGGTATGGGGGCAGCAATAAAAGGATTTAAATTTATAGGAGTAAAATAATGTGGTTTCAAGCAATAAAATTAGCAATATCTGCAGGATCGAAAATTTATTCAAACAAACAAAAAGCAAAAGTGGCTATGTCTGATGCACAGTTATTGCATGCAGAAAGACAAGCCCGAGGTGAAGAGGCTTATCAAGGTAAGCTTTTAGAGGCTAGACAAAATGATTATAAGGACGAATTTGTTTTAATAATTTTGACAATACCTATTTTAATTCTTGCATGGGCTGTTCTAAGTGATGATCCAGAAGCTATGGAAAAAGTAAATTTATTTTTTGAACATTTTGCAGCTCTTCCATCATGGTTCACTAATCTCTGGATTTTAGTTGTAGCTAGTATTTTTGGAATTAAGGGCACTCAAATATTCCGTAATAACGGTAAAAAATAAAAAGTATTGCACATTATTTTGTATAATATATAGATTCAATATGAATCTTAGATTAGCAATATTAGATGCATTAGAAGATCGATATAATGCACAAATTTCAGAAGCTGATGCAACGATACAAATTTACTTAGAAAAACCAGTAGCTATTGGAGAACATCCACAACACATAGACGAGATAGATAAATTAGTTGATAAGATAGCTGCAGCAGAAGAAAAATTAAAAGTTTTACAATCATTTAAAATTTAATGTTAGATCCATTTACTAAAGACCAAATAGTAAATGTTATTAATAAACAAATAAAAGATGTTAAGGATCACATTTGCTATGGGGTTGAAACAGAATCTCGATTAATGTATGCTCGTGGCAGACTCAGCGCTTTAGAAACGCTGCTTCAGGATATTAAAAACCTGCAAAAGGAGAATAACGATGGTACAATTGATTAAGCCCAAGCTTACAGATTTCGGTAAGAATGAAAATAAAGCAGAGGTAAAATCACAAATTCCTACAGATTCAGAAGGCATCAAAAAATATCTTGAAATCATACCTAACCCAGTTGGATACCGTATGCTTGTCAGACCATGGTCAGGCCAAGCTAAAACAAAAGGCGGTGTAATTTTAGCAGATGAAACCCAAGATAAAATACAAATGACAACAGTAGTTGGACTTGTAGTTAAAATGGGAGACCTTTGTTATGAGGATAAAGAAAAATTTCCAAATGGAGCTTGGTGTAAAGAAGGCGAATTTGTTATTTATGGCAGATACGCTGGAAGTAGATTTCAAACTAAATACGGTGAACATCGTATACTTAATGATGACGAGATTATAGGAACTATAGGTAAACCAGAAGATATTCTCCATTTATTTTAAATAAAGGAGAAAAACATGGCCGAAGTAAAAGACTATAGTGCACAAGCATTATTAGACAAAGAAAAAGAAGTTGAACTTGATACAGATGGCATTCAGGATACGGATGTTGAGGTTAAGGAAGAAACTAAAACAAAAGAAGATAAAGTTCCTGACTTAAATGTTGGGGAAGTTGATCTTGGATATACTGATCATCCAATTAAAGAAGAAAAGGAAGATTCTAAAACACCACCTGAAATTCAGATAGAAGAAAAACCTGAAGAAGAAAAACCTAAAGAAGAAAAAAAACCTGAATCTAAGGAAGAAGAAAAACCAAACCTAAGTGAATCAAGAAGAGATTATCAAAAAAGAATTGATAAACTAGTCTATCAAAAGAAAGAAGCTGAACGAAGAGAAAAAGCAGCTCTTGCATTTGCTCAGGGTATACAAAAAAAATTTGACACTAATCTTAAAAAGTTAAATTCTACTGATGATCAGTATCTTAAAGAATTAGATGCTAGAGTAGATGCTCAAAGAGAACAGGTCAAAGCGTCTCTTCAGAAAGCTATCGAAAGTCAAGATGCTTCTAAAATTATGGAAGCTAATGATAAATTAACTCAACTAGCTGTCGAAAAAGAAAAAGCTAGATTAGAGTTAGTTAACCGTGAAGAACAAAAGAAAGCCGAAGAAGAAAAAAGTAAACAACAACAAAACGTACAAGCTGAACCTCAAACAGCGGAAATATCACAATCTGCACCACGAATAACACCTAAAGCTAAAAAATGGGCTGAAGAAAATAAATGGTTTGGATCTGATGAAGTAATGACTAATGCTGCTATTACTATTCATAACAATATTGCACAAGAGGGTATTGCAGTGGACAGTGAAGAGTATTATAATGAAGTTAATTCAAGATTAAGGAAATACTTTCCTGAAAATTTTGATGACACTAAAGACGAGCCTAAAAAAGAGACACCGAAACCCGTCCAAACGGTAGCCTCTGCAGCTCGTAGTCAACAAGGACGCAGAACTGTGAAACTCACCAAATCACAGGTAGCTATTGCTAAACGATTAGGGGTGCCACTAGAGGAATACGCTAGATACGTGAAGGAGGATAAATAATATGAGTACAATTAAGAGAACTTCACGGGAGTCAGAGACTAAAGCTTTAAAAGAAGCTAAAAAAACTTGGGCTCCACCATCCAGTTTGGATGCGCCACCTGCACCTAACGGATATGCCCACAGATGGATAAGGGTTTCCGTTCAAGGTTTTGACGATGCATCGAATGTATCGAAGAAACTTAGGGAAGGTTGGGATTTTGTAAAAGTCGAGACTGTTAAAGAAGAAATCGGCTCTAACAAATATCCTTTCTATACCGAGGGTAAATATCAGGGGTTCATTGGGATTGGAGGCCTTGTGCTGGCAAGGATACCGGTTGAGATACTAGAACAACGTGCTGCGTACTTTAAAAGACTTACGCAAGACAGAATGAACGCGGTTGATCAGGATCTTATGAAGGAACAGCACCCAGACATGCCAATCAATATTGATAGGCAGTCAAGAGTGACCTTTGGTGGTAGTCGCAAAAAATAATTTTGCAATATCTACCGAGTCATTTAAAGTAAACACGTTATAAGGAGATAATAACTATGGCAAACCAAGTAGAAAAGTTCGGTCTAAGACCTTACAGAAAACTTGATGGTACACCCTTAGTTGGTGCTCAAAACAGATACATAGTAAAAGCAGGATATGCAACTGCAGTATTCCAAGGAGATTTGGTTATTCCAACTTCAACTGGACATATTGAAAGAGCTACTGCTAATACTAGCAATGCTGTTGTGGGCGTTTTTAACGGATGTTTCTATAATGATCCAACTACACAAAAGCCAACATTCTCAAATTACTACCCTGGCGGAATTACACCGACTCAAGGCGATATTACAGCCTTCATCGTTGATGACCCAGATGCAGTATTTTTGATGGATGCTGATGCGTCTTTTGCAAGAGCGGATCTATACAAGAACTATTCTGTTTCAAATACAACAGGTGTAACACAAACAGGTATATCCAAGGTACAACTAGATGTAGATGTATCTGGAATTGCGACTACTTTTGTAGTATCAGCAATTGACATAACGCAAGACCCAGAGAATGATGAATTTGGGGCAGCGAATGCTAATATACTTGTAAGAATAAACAATCACTTCTACAGAAGTGGTGTAGGACTGGCATAATAAGGAGATAAATAACTATGGCTATATCACGATCACAACTAGTTAAAGAACTAGAGCCAGGTTTGAATGCTTTATTCGGCCTGGAATACAATCGTTACGAAAATCAAGATAGAGAAATTTTTGTAACAGAAACATCTGACAGAGCTTTCGAAGAGGAAGTAATGTTAAGTGGATTTGCTTCTGCACCAACAAAAGCTGAAGGTGCATCAGTAGTTTTTGATCAAGCAGGTGAAACTTTCACAGCTAGATACACAAACGAAACAATCGCTTTAGCATTTGCTATCACTGAAGAAGCAATCGAAGATAACCTATACGATAGATTAGCTGCAAGATACACAAGAGCTCTTGCAAGATCTATGTCTAACACGAAGCAAGTAAAAGCAGCGCAGATATTAAATCAAGCGCAATTTGCTGCTGTAACAGGTGGAGACGGTGTGCCTTTAATTTCGGCATCTCACCCACTTGCAACAGGTAATACGTTTTCAAACGTATTAGCAACTGCTGCTGACTTGAACGAAACTTCACTTGAGCAATCGTTAATTGATATTGCTGGATTCGTAGACGAAAGAGGATTAAGAATCGCTACTCAAGGTAGAAAAATGATAATTCCAAAAGAATTACAATTTACTGCTGAGAGATTGATGCAATCTCCTCAAAGAACTGCGACAGCTGATAACGATATCAACGCAATCAGATCAATGGGAATGGTTCCTGAAGGTTATAGAGTTAATAACTTTTTAACTGATACAGATTCATTCTATTTATTGACAGATGTGCCTAATGGATTAAAACATTTTGTTAGAGCACCAATCAAAACTGCAGTTGAAGGTGATTTCGATACTGGAAACGTTAGATTTAAAGCTAGAGAAAGATACAGCTACGGCTGGTCTGACCCTAGAGGAATATTTGGTAACGGAAATTTACCAACTAGCTAATCAGTAGAGTAACAGATTAACCTCACTAAAGAGGTACTTAAAAGGGGCGGAGTTTACTCTGCCCCTTTTTTTATGTATAATAAAAACACCTAGAAAAATAATTATTTTGTAGACTGACTAGGCAGACGGTATAGAGACTACAAAATTTAAAGCTATACACATAAAAGGAGAATATTATGGCTAATACAACTTTTGACGGACCGGTTAGATCGAAAAACGGGTTTATCAATTTAGGACCAAGTGCTGTTAAAGCACTAACTTTAGCTACTGATCTTACAGTAGCAGCTCATGCGGGAAGACTTGTAACTATAGATCCTGCAGCTACACCAACTGCAATAACTTTACCGGCAATAAATGCTACTGCTGATTCTGCAAGTGCAGGCCCAGGTAGTGATCCAAATAATCCAAATACACTTGGTACTACTTTTGAAATTCTTTTTACAGACGATTTCACTGGTACAATTCAGACAAAGGATACTGATGACAAATTTATTGGTATAATAACATCTGGTATTGATGCTTCAGTTTCAGGAAAACAATGGGTTCCTGCAACAGCTAATAACGAGATGAACTTAAATGGTGAAGCGGGTGCATCTGTTGCTACAACAGGTGGTCTAAAAGGTTCTTATGTTAAGTTTACTGCAGTCGCAGCAAACCTTTACTTTGTAGAGGGAACGCTTAATGCTACTGGAGCTTTAGCAACACCTTTTGATACACAGTAATAAATAATTTTGTGAGCTCCTTCGGGAGCTCATAATTAAGGAGAAAATTTATGGGAACAACTTTTACAAGTGATCAATCAACCATTACAATGGATACTGTGGGAAGTAATCAACTTGCTAGAACTGGAAGATGTAGAATTACATCTATTCAAGCAAAAGGAATAGCAAGTTCAATTATTGTTTTTTATGATTCAGATGATTCCACATCTCCAGGAGGTGCAATATCTACTTTTAACTATGGAACTGAAGGAATGAATTTATATATTCCTGGTTCAGGTATTTTATTTAAAAATGGAATTGTCTATAATTTAACGGGAGCAAGTGGAAGCGTTACTGTAACTATTACAGGAGCTTAAAAATTAATAAGTGTTGAAGATAGGAGAACCTATGGACAAAGTAAAAATTCAAGCACAAAAACTATGGATGGATCATAATCATCATGCAGCTATTTTTTTAGCGGGAGTTATAGTTGGTGCGATTATTTGGTAATATTCAAAAGTGTCAAAATTGTGGGCATGAATGCCATTGTGGGGGAGCGTGTAAGCAATCTCATAATGATGGGGATAATAAACCTATAACTATTGCATGTTGTCAAACATGTAGATGTCAAGAAGAAACCACTTCAGAAGATCTATCTTATGAGAATGAGGTAAAATATGATTGAAAAATTAATGACAATGCTGGTTGGAATTTTATTGGCATTAGCTGGCTGGAGTCTATCTAGAACTTTTGAACTCTCAACTATCCAAGCAGTACACGAAGATAAAGTACAAAGAATTCAAGCCCAAGTTTTAAAACTAGAAG
>CAZPQL010000095.1:0-7481 GCA_964588725.1 uncultured Rhodobacterales bacterium | reverse complement strand
CGTGTGCCCAGCCTACAGGTAACAGTCGGTTAATTTCCACGCGATCATCGTCGCTGAAAACGATCTCACACGCCCCTGCCCATTCCTGCAAATGCGCGGCCGAGCGTGTGCCGGGAATCGGTACCAAATGATCACCCTGATCAAGCACCCATGCCAGTGCCGCGCCCGATACCGTCCAGTTTTTGGACGCAGCAAAAGCCCTAAAATCATCAATCATTTCGACGTTTGGCGTAAAATTGGGGGGCAAGAACCTTGGCTGGTTCTTGCGAAAATCCTTTGGGGCAAAAATCGTCGGATCGGGTGCCGTTTGGCCAAACATACCGCGCGCAAGCGGCGAAAAAGGCACGAATGTTGTCCCCAGTTCTGCGCAGGTTTGTATCATCCCCAGGTCGGGATACCGGGTCCACAACGAATATTCGTTCTGGATCGCCGCCACGGGGTGGACAACATGCGCACGCCGCAGCGAACTGGGTGCGATCTCGGAAAATCCGAACGCACCGATCAAGCCTTCTTCTTTGAAAGCCACCAAAGTTTCGACAACATTTTCAATGGGCACGCTCCAATCGCGACGGTGCACGTAATAGAGCGCCACGTTGTCGACGCGCAGCCGTTCCAGCGACCCTTCCAGTGCTTTACGCAATCCGTCCTTTGAGTTGTCATTCTCGCCGCGCGCGCCGCCGATTTTGATACCGCCTTTGGTGGCAATGTGAAAATTGTGCCCGCGTTCCTGTTGGTATTCGCCAATAACGCTTTCCGACACGCCCAGACCGTAAATTTCCGCTGTGTCCAGAAAATTAATACCGGCGTCCCGCGCTGCGTCCAGACAGGCGAAACTTTCATCCCTGTCCGTGGGGCCGTAAAAGCCGCCAAAGCTCATACATCCCAAAGCAATGGCGGAGATCTCGGGGCCTGTCTGACCCAGTTGCAGATATTTCATGCGAATGCCGACTCCAGTGCAATTTCAACCATTTCGCCAAAACTGGTCTCGCGCTCAGCGGATGTCAGCGCCTCGCCGGTCACCAGATGGTCGCTGACAGTCAACACCGCCAGGGCGCGCACCTTGTAGCGCGCCGCAAGAATATATAGCTCGGCGGCCTCCATCTCGACGGCCAGAATGCCGTGGCGCACCATTTGCTCGTCCAGATCGGGGCGTTCGCCGTAAAACACGTCGGACGAATAAATCCCGCCCACATGAATCGGTGTTGAAAGTTTGGACGCCGCCGCATGGGCCGCCTGAAGCAACGACCAGTCGGCGGTTGGTGCGTAGTTCAATTCTTTGAACATGCCGCTGCTTGGCGAGCCATAAGTGGTGGACGACATGGCCAGAATGATGTCGCGAATCCTGACCTGGTCCGCCATCCCGCCGGCCGAACCGATCCGTATCAACGTTTTGGCGCCAAAATCGCGGATCAGCTCGTTCACATAAATCGACAGGCTGGGCATCCCCATGCCCGACCCCTGTATCGTAACGCGGTTGCCGTTCCACGTACCGGTAAACCCCAGCATACCGCGCACTTCGTTGACGCATTTCACGTCCTTAAGAAACGTCTCCGCCGCCCATTTGGCGCGGTACGGATCGCCGGGCATGAGCACGGTTTCGGCAATATCGCCGGGCGCGGCACCGATGTGGATGGTCATTGACGTGGTCTCCTGTGGTTAGGCAGTTGCGGCTTCATTGGCGATCATCGCAGCCAGATTGCGTCTGTAACGCAGCGGACCGCCGTCGATAGATAAATCGATCTGCGGTGAATCCGCCGCCGTAAGCCCAATCTGTACAGCTGCCAATATGGTGCGGTCTTCTTCGAATGCGTGCTGGACGTCGGCGCTCATCATCGCTGACAGTTCTGTGTCATTGGGGCGGATATTGCGCAGCTGAAACCAGTAATATCTTGTGGTGGTATCGCTGACCGGCGTCATGAAGTTATAGCTGTCCATGATAAATGTGTCGGCGTGCAGCGGGCCTTCGTCGCCGCCGGTGCCTGCAGGGGTAAAAATCGCGCGGATCAGCGCGTGCCCGGGATACCGCACCTCGTAATGCTGCTTGCGGTCGCACTTGCCTGAAAATCCTATGATTTTCTTGTAAAAGGGTGCAGGTTCCACGTTCATCATCCAGCGGTGGACGATGACGCCGATATCAGTTTTGCTGACACGCAGCGGTGCATCCCTGGCCGCATCCTGCGCAAATGATCCCGCGTGCACCCACGCCACATGGGTCGGATCCAGCAAGTTGTCGGTCATCAGTAAAAAATTACATTCCAGATCCATGGCGTCGCCCCTGTTCAGGCCCCACATCGGATCGTCGTAGTTTTCGATCTCGATAATAGTGCCCGCATCCGCCAGATCAGCGTCACCCATCCAGATCCAGACCAGCCCGTATTTCTCAACCACAGGATAGGCGCGCACCTTGGCCCCTGCAGGAACGCTGCCCCCACCCGGAGCCCACAGACAACGGCCCGTACAATCAAAAGTCAGGCCGTGATAGCCGCATTCCACGGCGTCGCCTTTGAGTCGTCCCATCGACAGCGGCAGCTTGCGGTGAGGGCAGGCATCTTCCAGTGCGATGACGTCAGCGTTTTGCGCGCGAAACATGCAGATTTTCTCGCCCAACACGACGAATTGCTGCAATTCGCGCGCAATCTCATCACCCCAAGCGGCCACATACCAAGCGTTTTTCAAATACATACAGACAGGTCCGCTTTCACTTTTGCAAAAATACTCGCTCCGCGCAGCGGTCCCAAAACCCTACTGCGCCGCCAGCGTATCCTGATCAAGAAGCGCCACAATATCCAGCATGATTTTGTTGAGCTCAAAATCTTTCGGCGTGTACACCCGCCGCACCCCCATGGCGCGCATTTTCCCGGCGTCGGCCCGGGGAATGATACCGCCGACAACGACCGGCGTTTCAAGCCCGGCGTCTTTTAGGCGCTCCATCACCTCGGCGATCAATAGCAAATGCGATCCCGACAGGATCGAAAGACCGATCACATGCGGTTGCTGTTCAACCACGCTGGCAACAATCGCCTCGGGCGTCAGGCGGATACCGTCGTAAGAAATCTCCATGCCGCAATCGCGTGCCCGCACGGCGATCTGCTCGGCACCGTTGGAATGCCCGTCGAGCCCCGGTTTGCCCACCAGCAATTTCAGCCGTCGTCCCAGTTTACCCGACACGGCGTCAACTGCGGCGCGAATGTCCTCCAGCCCCTCGGTCCGGTTCGACACCGACTGACCCACGCCCGTGGGCGCGCGGTATTCGCCGAAATTATCCCGCATCAACTGGCCCCATTCGCCGGTGGTCACACCTGCGCGCGCAGCCTTGATTGAAGGCGGCATGATGTTGGTACCGGTCTGCGCGGCGATGCGCAATTCTGTGAGCGCCGCTTTTACAGCGTCGCCGTCTCGACCATCCCGCCACGCTTGCAGGCGTGCTATCTGATCCGCTTCTGCCGCCGGGTCGGCGGCCATAATGCTGCCGTCTCCTCCGGTCAACGGGCTATCGGCACCTTCGGTGAACCGGTTGACGCCGATCACCGTGGTTTCGCCGCTTTCTACCCGCTCTAACCTTGCCGCATTGCTACTAACGAGCTGAGTTTTCATATATTCGATCGCTGCAACTGCGCCGCCCATCGCGTCGATCTGCGCCAGTTCATTGCGCGCTCCGGCTTTTAGTGCCTCAACCTTGCGTTCCACTGCCGGATTACCGTCAAACAGGTCGTCGTATTCCAGTAAATCAGACTCGTATGCCAGTATCTGCTGCATACGCAACGACCACTGTTGATCCCAGGGGCGTGGCAAACCCAGGGCCTCGTTCCACGCCGGAAGTTGTACCGCGCGGGCACGCGCGTTTTTGGACAGCGTTACCGCCAGCATTTCCAGCAGTATCCGGTAGACGTTGTTTTCCGGCTGTTGCTCGGTCAGGCCCAGCGAGTTTACCTGCACGCCATAGCGAAATCGCCGCATTTTTGGATCTTTGACGCCGTAACGCTGTTCGCAAATCTCGTCCCACAAATCGACAAAGGCGCGCATTTTGCACATCTCTGTCACGAACCTTATGCCCGCGTTCACAAAAAACGATATCCGCCCCACAAGGCGCGGGTAATCATCTGCCGGAACCTTGTCGCGCAAATCGTCGAGCACCGCCGTCGCCGTGGCCAGGGCAAAGGCCAGTTCCTGCTCGGGCGTCGCGCCCGCCTCCTGTAAATGGTACGAACAGACGTTCATCGGATTCCATTTTGGAACCGCGCCGTAACAATAGGCCGCCACATCTGTGATCAGACGCAGGCTGGGTTTTGGCGGGCACATATAGGTGCCGCGCGACAGGTATTCCTTGATAATGTCGTTCTGGACCGTGCCCTGAAGCGTCTTGACGTCGGCGCCCTGAATTTCAGCCGCCGCGATATAAAGCGACAGCAACCAAGGTGCTGTGGCATTGATCGTCATGCTGGTGTTCATCTTTTCCAGCGGTATATCGGCAAAAAGCGCCTGCATATCACCCAGATGGTTGATGGGAACTCCAACTTTGCCAACTTCGCCGCGTGCCAGAACGTGGTCGCTGTCGTACCCGGTCTGGGTCGGCAGATCGAATGCCACCGAAAGGCCCGTCTGGCCCTTCGCTAGGTTCGATCGATAAAGCGCATTCGAAGCGGCTGCGGTCGAATGTCCGGCATAGGTGCGAAACAGCCAAGGGCGGTCGGGAACGGGTGTAGTCATGGGGTTATCCTTGGTATCGCGCTGATAATAAAATTACCAGACCAACGGGGCCACCGCAATATTGTGTCGCCAATTTTCCTACAACTTTGTGCCCTTTCTCAAGTCGCGCTTTACCACCCTTCACATATCTGTAACCTGCACCCATGTTCGAAGTTGTTGAAATCCCTGTCTGGTTGATTGTTCTGGCAGGACTCCTGGCGCTGGTCGGAGTGCTCGACCGGCTGCTTTTCCCGTCGGTACGCTGGTATATGCGCCGCCGGTTTAACCGCGCCATCGAACGTCTGAACGACCGTCTGCAACTGCGCATCCAGCCGTTCAAGCTGACCCGCCGCAAGATCATGATCGACCGGCTGGTGCACGACCCCAAAGTGGTTGCCGCCGCCAATGAATTTGCGGCCGAAGAAGGTATTCCGCTGGAGGTGGCCACCGAAAAAACCGCGCGCTACGCCCGCGAGATCGTACCGTCGTTTTCCGCCTTTGCCTATTTCGGCTTTGCCATACGGCTTGCGCGGATCATTTCGCAATCGATGTACCGGGTGCGTGTCGGGTTCATGGACGACGAAGCGCTGCGCGGGGTCGACCCCGAAGCCACAGTGGTTTTTATCATGAACCACCGTTCCAACATGGATTATGTCCTGGTGACCTATATGGCGTCGGAACGTTCGGCACTGTCCTACGCGGTTGGCGAATGGGCGCGGGTCTGGCCGCTGCAACAGATAATCAAGGCCATGGGTGGTTATTTCATCCGCCGCAAATCACGCAATTCGCTCTACCGCCGGGTTTTGGCGCGTTACGTGCAAATGGCCACCGATGGCGGCGTCAGTCAGGCGATGTTCCCCGAAGGAGGGCTTTCGCTTGACGGCGCGCCAAAGCCGGCCAAGCTGGGGTTGCTGAGCTATATTCTTGATGGTTTTACGCTGGATAGCCCTCGCGACGTGGTGTTTATCCCCGTGGGACTCAATTACGATCGCGTACTGGAGGACCGCGTGTTGACCCGCGTCGATCCGCAAAAAAAGCGCCGCTTCAAGTTTCAGATGGACGTGTTTTTCAGTTTCTTGCTCAAACAGACGTGGTTGCGGATGCGGGGAAAATACTATCGTTTTGGCTATGCCTGCGTCAGCTTCGGGCGTCCGGTCTCGCTCAAGGAATTCATGACGCAAACCGGCGGTACGTCCAGTTCAGAAGTCATCGAAAATCTGGGCAGGCATCTCATGGACAAAGTCAGCGACGTCATTCCCGTATTGCCGGTGCCGTTGGTCGCGTCGGTATTCACCCGTCACACCCAACCGCTGACGCTGTTGCAAATCAAAGTCGAAAGTAACGCGCTGCTGCAGCAATTGACTGACGCCAGCGCGCACGTGCATATGCCGCGTGCCGACCAGGACTATGCTATCGACGTGGGATTGCGCAGCCTTGTTTCGCGGCATCTGGTTGATGAGGAAGACGGTGAATACCGCGTGGCAGCGGGTGAAGATTCACTGGTCGCCTATTACGCACGCTCGATCGCACATTTGTTCGATCACCAGTAAAACCGGAATGTCCGCAACATTATTAGCTATCTTACGCGATATATTTGCCGAAATTACATAATTTTTCGTGTAACGTCGCGTTTGTTACCCTTGTCCTACATCAATTTAGCTGACAAATAACCAAGCTGAAACCAGTTTAGGTCACCACCGGAGATTCGAGAATGGCACCCTTAGACGAACCCGTCGGGATCGCGCCTTATGATGCGCCAGAGCAGGATCTTTACGATCTCGGTCAAATTCCACCTATGGGGTTTGTTCCCAAGAACATGCATGCGTGGGCCATCCGGCGTGAACGCCACGGCGAGCCCGACAAGGCCATGCAGTTGGAAGTCGTACCTACCCCCGAAATCGGCAGTCACGAGGTCCTGATTCTGGTCATGGCGGCAGGGGTGAATTACAACGGCGTCTGGGCAGGCCTTGGCACGCCGGTGTCGCCGTTTGACATCCACAAAGCCGATTTTCACGTGGCCGGGTCCGACGCTGCGGGAATTATCTGGGCTGTAGGCGACAAAGTGCGGCGCTGGCGCGTGGGCGACGAGGTCGTGGTCCATTGCAATCAGGACGACGGCGATGACGAAGAATGCAACGGCGGTGACCCGATGTTTTCCAACAGCCAACGCATTTGGGGATATGAAACACCTGACGGGTCATTCGCCCAATTCACTCGCGTTCAGGCGCAACAACTGATGGAACGCCCGCGCCATCTGACGTGGGAACAAAGCGCCTGTTACACGCTTACCCTGGCGACCGCTTACAGAATGCTGTTTGGGCACCGCCCGCACACGTTGAAACCCGGTCAGAACGTGCTGGTGTGGGGCGCATCAGGAGGGTTGGGATCTTTTGCCATCCAGTTGATCAACACTGCGGGCGCCAACGCCATTGGGGTGATCTCAGACGAAAGCAAACGCGACTTTGTCATGTCACTGGGGGCCAAAGGTGTCATCAACCGCAAAGATTTCAATTGCTGGGGGCAGATGCCCACGGTGAACACGCCGGCGTATAAAGAATGGTTCGCCGAGACCCGCAAATTCGGCAAGGCCATCTGGGACATCACCGGTAAAGGCAATAATGTCGATCTGGTATTTGAGCACCCGGGCGAAGCGACCTTTCCCGTATCTGTTTTCGTGGTCAAACGTGGCGGCATGGTGGTGATTTGCGCTGGCACGACCGGCTACAACCTGACCTTTGACGTGCGCTATTTGTGGATGCACCAAAAACGGGTGCAGGGCAGCCATTTCGCCAACC
>CAZPQL010000094.1:0-7622 GCA_964588725.1 uncultured Rhodobacterales bacterium | reverse complement strand
GTCCGGCAACCGTGTCGGCCAGTTTGGCAGCACCGTCGGTATCGGCCACAGCCGTCAGTGCCTCTTCGGGCACGTTTTTGTTCAGACGGGCGTAACGCTGAAATTCCTTGCCGACAGACCGGCTGAGCGCCTTGACCGAAACGGGGTCGCCGTATTCTTCTTCCAGCACGTCAACGCGGGCCTCAAAGAAATCGTCATTCTTCAGGTATTCGGTGATTTTGACGCGGGTCCGCCCCTCGACCAATACTTTGACTGTACCATCGGGCAATTTCAGAAGTTGAAGCACGTTGGCCAACACGCCGACGTCATAAATGCCATCGGTGTCCGGGTCGTCAATGCTGGGATCGATCTGCGAAGACAGCAGGATTTCCTTGTCCTCTCCCATCACTTCCTCGAGCGCACGAACGGACTTTTCGCGCCCGACAAACAGCGGGACAATCATATGAGGAAAAACCACAATTTCACGCAAGGGCAAAACGGGATAGGACTGGCTGCTCTTCTTTGTCATTTTAGTTCCTTGTTGCGGCAGGAAAACATGCGCCCCGGATTATCCAGCGACGGGTCGTTTTCTCCGGTTATCGTCTATTTCAGGTGGGCATAGGTTAACAATCCTTCAAGACCTGTACCAAATCGAATCCGGCGTATCATGACGGTGCGCCGCAGTCGGAGCAAGACTGTTGACCGTGACATATGGCCTGTTTCGACCGGTTTCTTATAGCACGGTTAATGCTTCCGAGAGGCCCCTGCAAAACCCAAAATTCACCGCAGGACCGGTAATATTGACGCGAAGAGCAGCGCCTGCTTCGGCGGGGGGATTATGGCGTTTTGCTGCAAAATATGGAGGGATTTCAGATAAACCGTGATATTTCTGATAGTTACGATGTTCCAAAAGCCCGTGTCGCGCGGCCCGCGCGCCTTTGGCGCGACGGGGCAGGCTGGGGCTGCCCAACGTTCCGCCGGGCGGGGTATGCGTTATCTGACACCTTTATTGGCTCGACATCCGGGATTTGCAGAGGTCTTATCCGGTTGCAAAACAGACCGGTTCGCGTTGAATTTTATCTGCCCGGGAGGCATACCCGCAACAATTCACATCATTGACCGGGCCTGAATTTGGGAAAAATGATCACCTCAGCCCAATGTATCGCGGCTTTCCGCCGGGCGTTCGCGCCATTCCAATGGTTTTACCTGTGGCGCCCGCGCTATGGGTGCGGTCAGGCATAGCTAAATTGGCTCTATATCGCCTTTGGCGCGGCCCGCGTGAAAATCATCGGCAAATTGAGACATCGTTCCGTTCGTAATCGCCGCGCGCATACCAGACATAAGATCCTGATAATACTGCAGGTTATGCCATGTCATCAGCATCGAACAGATAATTTCCTGGGATTTGAACACGTGGTGCAGGTACGCGCGTGAATAATTGCGGCACGCGGGACAGCCGCAGTCCGCGTCCAGCGGGCGCGGATCGTCCAGATGGCGGGCGTTCTTGATGTTGACCACGCCTGCGCGGGTGAACGCCTGCCCTGTGCGACCCGATCGCGACGGTAGCACGCAGTCAAACATATCGATACCGCGCAGCACGGCCCCGACCAGATCATCCGGTTTACCCACGCCCATCAGGTAACGCGGTTTGTCACCGGGCAGCTGAGCAGGTGTTTCATCCAGGACCTCAAACATTGCCGCCTGCCCCTCGCCCACCGCCAACCCGCCGATGGCGTAGCCGTCAAATCCGATGTCGCGCAGCGCCGCCGCACTTTCGGCGCGCTGATCGGTAAAAACTGACCCCTGTTGAATTCCAAACAGCGCGTGTCCGGGGCGATCCCCAAAGGCCGCGCGCGACCGTGCCGCCCACCGCATCGACAGGCGCATACTGTCGCGTGATTGTGCTTGGGTTGCGGGAAACGGTGTGCATTCGTCAAAACACATGACGATATCCGACCCCAACTGCCGCTGGATTTCCATCGAGCTTTCGGGGCTGAGAAAATGCTCCGAGCCGTCGATGTGGCTTTTGAAGCGCACGCCGGTCTCGTCCAATTTGCGCAGCGCATTCAGGCTCATGACCTGAAATCCGCCGCTATCGGTCAGAATGGGCCGTTCCCAGTTCATAAACCTGTGCAATCCACCCAGCCGCTCGATCCGGTCCGCGCCCGGACGCAGCATCAAATGATAGGTATTGCCCAGCAGGATACCCGCCCCCGTCGCGCGCACGTTGTCCGGCAGCATCGCCTTGACGGTGGCTGCGGTGCCGACCGGCATGAATGCGGGCGTGGCGATATCACCGCGCGGTGTGTGGATCAGGCCGCTGCGTGCGCGCCCGTCGGTCTGGTGGATCGAAAAGGTGAATTTTTTGACCATGTCGCATCCCATAGGCAAAGGCGAAATGTTTTCCTAGTGAAATCAGACAGGGCATGTAAACTGGCGCGATGAGCGAAAAAACCAATGTATCCGATTTCACGCTGGGCTGGGAAGAATGGGTGGCCCTGCCTGAACTTGGCCTGCCAGCATTAAAAGTCAAAGTCGACACCGGTGCGCGCACCTCGGCCCTGCACGCCTATAACATCGAACCTTTTGGCACCGACAAGCGCCCGCGCGTGCGCTTTGGTGTTCTGCCGGTTGCAGGGCGCGACGACGTGCAGGTGATTTGTTCCGCCGATGTCATCGACCGGCGCGAAATCACCAGCTCCAACGGTGAGACGGAACTGCGTTATGTGATTCAAACCCACGCCAAAATGGGCGCGCGTAGCTGGCCGGTCGAGATCACGTTAACCGACCGTACCGCCATGAGCTACCGGATGTTATTTGGCCGTCAGGCGCTTGGCGACGATACCATCGTCAACCCGTCAGAAAGTTTTTGCCAGCCCGAGCTGTCTTACGATCTTTACAGGGGCAAGGCCGCCAAATCCGACGCAAGACGGGCGCTGCGCATCGCGATACTGACCCGCGAGCCCAACAATTATTCCACACGGCGACTGATCGAAGAGGCCGAGACGCGCGACCACGTGATCGAGGTGATCGACACCACGCGCTGTTACATGAACATCAAAACCATGTCGCCCGAGATTCACTATGACGGCAAACGCCTGCCTTATTTTGACGCGGTGATCCCGCGCATCGGGGCCTCGATCACGTCTTACGGAACCGCCGTGGTGCGCCAGTTTGAAACCATCGGCACCTACTGTGTGAACTCGTCCGAGGGCATTACGGCGTCGCGCGACAAACTGTTCGCCCACCAGATATTGGCGCGCAACCAGATCGGTATGCCGACCACGGCCTTCGCGTCGTCCCCCAAAGACACCAAAAATCTGATCGGTCTGGCGGGTACCGCCCCCATCATTGTCAAGCTTTTGGAAAGCACACAGGGCAAAGGCGTCGTTCTGGCGGAAACCCAAAAAGCCGCCGAAAGCGTCGTTTCGGCGTTTCGCGGTCTGAAAGCCGATTTTCTGGTGCAGCAATTCGTGGCCGAAAGTGCGGGCGAAGACGTGCGCTGTCTGGTGATCGGCGGCAAGGTCATCGCCACCATGCGCCGCCGCGCCGCCAAGGGTGAGTTTCGCTCCAACCTGCATCAGGGCGGCGTGGCCGAATCGGTGCGCATCACCAAGACGGAACGAGAAGCGGCGATCAAAGCCGCCCGCGCCATGAAGCTGAATTTCGCGGGCGTTGATTTGCTGCGTTCCAACGACGGTCCCAAGGTGCTCGAGGTCAACTCGTCCCCGGGACTTGAAGGGCTGGAAACATCCACAGGTAAAAACGTTGCCGGAAAACTGATTGACGAGATCGAAAAAAAGGTGCGTATGCCCGTGCCATGGCGCAAATCTCGCGCCAAACGCTAGTGGCTGCGACTCTTCCTCACTGGACAGGGAATATTTAATCCTTATATGTTTGCTCAGGTATTCAATCTAGGACCAGTGAAATGAGCGACACCGCCCCCATGGAAGGCACTCCTTTGATTGCGCCATCGACCACCGAGCATCCGCTTTATGTGGATGTGGTTCTGGCGTGCCGCACGGTGCATGATCCTGAAATCCCTGTGAATATTTATGATCTTGGTCTGATTTATACCATTGATATAAATGACGAAAATCACGTCGAAATTGCCATGTCGCTGACTGCACCCGGATGTCCCGTAGCCGGTGAAATGCCGGGCTGGGTTGCCGACGCGATACTTGCCGTGCCCGGCGTGAAAACCGCCAACGTCGAACTGGTGTGGGAACCGCAATGGGGCATGGACATGATGTCGGACGCTGCGCGGCTTGAACTGGGATTCATGTAGATTTTTCGCTTGTGAAGGCGCGCAAATTCTCTAAGCATTTCAATTGAAACGCCACTGGAGGGACGCCATCGATGCCGATTCTGACGACTTGCCTCGGGGCGTTTCCCAAGCCCGATTACGTACCGATCAGGGATTGGTTTCAAGTTGATATCGGCGAAGACAATTACGCCAGCGACGTGATTTCCGGTTGGTCCGACGACGCGGCGAACGACGCTCTGTTCAAACGCGCCACCACTGAAGTAATCGCCGATCAGATCGCCTGCGGCATCGACATCCCGACCGACGGCGAACAGCGCCGCGAGAATTACGTGCACTACCAATGCCGCCAGTTTGCTGGTTTTGATTTCAAAAACCTGGAACGGCGCGAGATGAGAAACGGTGCCTATGTCACTGATTTGCCTGCGATTCGCGGGTTTATCTCGGCGGGTAATCCGGTGCTGCCCCGCGATTTCGCCGAGGCACAGGCGGCGTCGGCGCGACCGGTCAAAATGACTATGCCCGGTCCTCTGACCATCATCGATACCACCGCCAATTGCCACTACGCCGATGAGGCGGCACTGGCCGCCGATCTGGCCGAAGCGTTAAACGCCGAGGTTTTGGCGCTGGTCAAGGCCGGTTGTCGTAATATTCAGGTGGATGAACCGGTATTTGCGCGCCGCCCCGTTGATGCCCACGCCTACGGGATCGACATGCTGGCGCGGGTTTTTCACGGTGTGCCAGACGACGTGAACCGCATCGTCCACATGTGTTGCGGCTATCCCGACCGGCTGGACAATCCCGACTACCCCAAAGCCGATCACGCGCTTTACCATGATCTTGTTGCCGCGCTTGACGGCAGAATCGATGCGCTGTCCATAGAGGACTGTCACTGTAAGAACGATTTGGAATTGTTTGATAGGTTTAAGAAAACCAAGGCAATTGTTGGCGTGGTGGACATTGCCACCAGCCGTGTCGAAACGGTTGATGAAATTCGCGCGCGTCTGCTGGATATTCTGGAAATTTTGCCGCCCGAACGCCTGATCGCTGCGCCCGATTGCGGGCTGGGGTTTCTGGGCCGTGATCTGACATTGACCAAACTGACCAATATGTGTGCAGCTGCCACCAGCTTGTGATCACAAAAACTGCGACCAATGGGGAACTTGCAGCGTGATGTTTTAGCACTTACATGCTACAATACCACGCAAAGCAACCAACGGACCCCGCCCATGTTTGCCATTCCCGGAACTCAGGCTGTCAAAATGACCGACGCCGCCGCCAGACAGATCTCGGCACTGATGGCGAAGGGCGATAAAAAGGGTCTGCGCATCGGCGTCAAAAAAGGTGGCTGCGCCGGTATGGAATACACTATGGATTACGTCGATCAGGTCGACCCCAATGACGAGGTGGTCACCCAGAACGGTGCCTGCGTCATGATTGCGCCGATGGCGCAGATGTTCCTGTTCGGCACCGAAATCGACTACGAGGTCTCGTTGCTCGAATCCGGGTTCAAGTTCAAGAACCCCAATGTCACCGAAGCCTGCGGCTGCGGTGAATCGATCAAATTCGAAGGCATGTAAGTGGCGGTTTCGCCCGGGCAGACCGAATTTGTCGATGACCTGTTCGCCGAATTGGGGCACGTGACGTCCCGCGCGATGATGGGCGGGCGCACGTATTACTGCGACGGCAATATTTTCGCAATTATCGGGTCCAGCGGTCAGATATACATCAAAGCCACCGGTGATCTTGCGACAGAAATGGAAGCCGCAGGCGCATCGATATTTTCGATGACCCGCAAAGACGGATCAAAAGGCTCGATGGGGTATTGGACCTTGCCCGAAGCGGCGCTCGACGACCCGTCAGAGGCGTGCGAATGGGCCCGAAAGTCGCTGCGCGCAAACCACTGAGACATCAAAACAGGGAGAACAAAATGCGCCGGAAACTGGCTGCCGGAAACTGGAAAATGAATGGGCTTGAAAAAGCTTTGGACGAGGTAAAAGCCCTGTCCAAAGCCCATTCGGACCCGGCGTGCGAAGTGGTGCTGTGCCCACCCGCGACATTGGTGCGCTCGATGGCGTGGGTGTGTCGCGAAAATTTCGTCACGATCGGCGGGCAGGATTGCCACGAGGCGGCTTCGGGGGCGCATACGGGTGACATATCAGCCGAGATGCTGGCCGATGCAGGCGCGGACTATGTGATCCTTGGCCATTCCGAGCGCCGCGATACATACGGTGAGACCGACGATCTGGTGCGGCGCAAATCCGTCGCGGCGTGGCAGGCAGGTTTGCATACCATCATTTGTTGCGGAGAATCCGAAGCGCAGCGCGACGCGGCCAACACGCTTGATATCATCGGCGGTCAACTGGCCGGGTCGATCCCCGATCTTGCCACCGGCGAAAACCTTGTCGTGGCGTACGAGCCGATCTGGGCCATCGGAACCGGGCGGGTGCCAACGCTGAATGAAATCGACGAAGTTCACGGTTTTATTCGCGCACGGCTGGAACGGCGGTTTGGCGAAGGCGTGGGCCGTTCGGTGCGCATTCTATACGGTGGCTCGATGAACCCGGGCAATGTTGCCGACATCATGGGCGTGCCCAACGTGGACGGCGGGCTGGTTGGCGGCGCGTCGCTCAGGGCCGCGGATTTCGCGCAAATTATTGCGGCGATGGGCTGAATTGCAATCCTGGACTGACCGCCTAAACCTTGATCGCCAATCCGGTCACATACATGAACGCCAATCCCAAAACAGTCCCGCCAGCAGGGCACGGTCCAGATTTTCGGCCAGCGATTTACGATCGCGCGACACCAATCGCCCGACCTCGTACAGCACCTGAATAATCGCGCCCGCCCCGATTGACAGCGCCAAGGCACCCCATTGCGGGGCAATCGCCTGCGACCCCAGCCATATACCCAGAATCGCCGGGGACCCTGCCAGAACCGCCAGTGACACAAATATGACGACGCGCGGTTTTGTGCGCACCATGGGCGCGGCAATCGCGATGCCTTCGGTAACGTTGTGGATCGTGAACCCCAGCACCAGAAAAGCGCCAAGCGCGCCGGCCCCGGCAGCAATCGCTGCACCTATCGCCAGACCTTCGCCCAGATTGTGCAGACCGATGCCCAGCGCGATAAATCCCGCCAGCGCCAACGGGCTTGGCGGCGCGCCTCTACGCCGCCCCAGCGCCATAAGCCCCAGCGCCGTGATAAAGGCCACAGAGATCACCATCACCGGCCCCTGAAATACGAACGCTGCATCGCGGGCAAATTCCAAAGCGCCTTCAAAAACGTCGACCAGCAAAAACACCAGCATCCCCAGCGTCAGCGACAGCACAAACCGCAACCCCGGTGGCGCAAGACGGCGCAAAACCGGAAAGAACAA
>CAZPQL010000093.1:0-7878 GCA_964588725.1 uncultured Rhodobacterales bacterium | reverse complement strand
ACCGTCGTCGTTGCCGACGGGCAGGCGTCGGCCCCCAAGCCTACCGATCAACTGTTTGCCGATCCGCCCCGTGCGCTGGCGGCCTATCTGGGGTAAGTGACGCGCAGAAAAGGCGCCGACAATGCGCCCTTTTCAACTGCGTTATTTTTGGGCCTTGCGTTTGGGTCCTGCCCAAAGACGTTTGCTGCTGAGATACAGGAGCACCGTAAGCAGCAGCATGAACGATATTGCCAACAGCCCGGTTTTTTTGCGGGCCATCATGTGCGGTTCGGCTGTCCACATCAGGAATGCAGCGACGTCCTGCGACATATGTTCGACCGTCGCGCTGTGCCCGTCAGCGAATTCGACCAGATCGTCTTCCAGTGGCGGCGGCATGGAAATCCATCCACCCGGGAAAGCGGTGTTTTCATAAAGCGTAACGCCGGCCTCTTCCTTTTCCTCGCCGGTATAACCGTGCATCAAAGAGGCGATATATTCGGCGCCGCCCATGCCTTTGAACAACTGGTTCAGGCCAGAGCCGTAAGGGCCGTGAAAACCGGCACGGCCTTTGGCCATAAGGCTTAGGTCGGGCGCGTCTTCAAGTGGGCTGCCGGGAAATTTGTCCGACAAAATGGCCTCGCGCGTGTCGTCAAGTTCGGCGTCATACACTTCGAACAATTTAGCAAACGCCTTGACCTGCTCGGGCTCCATCTGCGGGCCGCCATGATCGGTCAAATTGCGAAACGCCACCTGCCGAAGGCCGTGACAGGCCGAACAGACTTCGGTGTAAATCTGCAATCCACGCTGCAATTGATGCGTGTCGAATTTTCCGAATGGCCCTTCAAACGAGAATTTGAAATTCTCAACATGGCCGTCCTCGGATGCCGCAGCCATGCCTGATCCAAAGCCAAAGGCAACCAATGCGATAAGTAGAGCGTTCCTGATCATGGTTGGTCCCCCTATTCTGCCGCCGACGCCGGGGCGTCTTTGGGCGGGTAATGTGCATCAAAATCGGCTTCGATTGTGGCAGGCGGTGTAGAGGATTTTTCAAAGTATCCAAGCAAAGGCAGGATAACCAAAAAGAAACCGTACCAATAATATGCCCCGATCAACGAAATCATCGGCACCAGTCCCATTGCGGGTTGCGAGCCGGCCCACGTCAGCACGATGAGATCCAGGACCAATAGCCAGAACCACCAGCGAAACATCGGGCGGTACCGGCCTGACCGTGTTTTTGACGTGTCCAGCCACGGCACGAAAACCGTGACGACAATCGCGCCAAACATAGCCAGCACGCCAAAGAACTTGGCGTCAATAAAACCACGGGTCAGCCAATGCGTCAGTTCAACGATGGCCACGTCCTGTGTAAATGCGCGCAGGATTGCAAACAGCCACAGGTAATACCACTCGGGTACAATGTGCGACGGCGTCACCAGCGGGTTGGCCTCGACGTAGTTGTCCGGGTGGTTCAAATAATTTGGCATGAAGTAAACCATGACAAAGAATATCGTCACCACGACGCCCAGCGCGAACAGGTCTTTGACCACAAAGTAAGGCCAAAAAGGCAAAGTGTCTTTTTTTGCCTCGGATTTTGAACCACGACGTACTTCGACACCCGAAGGATTGCTGTTGCCGGTGGTGTGGAAGGCCCAGATATGAAGCACCACAAGCGCAACAAGAACGAAGGGGAGAAGGTAATGCAGGCTGAAGAACCGGTTCAGAGTGGCATTGTCAACAGCCGGACCACCCAATATCCACGTTTGAATGGCGTCGCCAATCCCCGGAATGGCACCAAAGAAACCAGAAATGACCGTCGCACCCCAGAACGACATCTGACCCCAGACCAGTGCATAGCCCAGAAAACCCGTGGCCATCATGGCCAGATAGATCAGCATGCCTAAAATCCACACGACCTCACGCGGGGATTTATAGGAGCCGTAGTAAAGACCCCGAAAAATATGCAGATAAACCGCGAAAAAGAAAAGCGAGGCACCGTTGGCGTGAAGATACCGCAGCGCCCAGCCGCCGTTCACATCGCGCATGATGTGTTCGATGCTGTCAAAGGCCATGCCCACGTTTGGTGTATAATGCATCGCCAGCACGACACCGGTGATGATCTGCAACACCAGACAAAACATCAGAACGACGCCCCAGACCCACATCCAGTTCAGGTTCTTTGGAGTCGGGATCATCAACGTATCATACGCCAAACTGACAATCGGCAACCGTTCGTGCAGCCATTTTTCAAACCCCGTTTTGGGTTCGTAATGATCGTGTGGAATTCCGGCCATTTTACTGTTCCCTTATCCGAGTCTAATCGTTGTGTCGTCGATGAAAGTTGCCAGCGGCACCGCCAGATTTTCAGGGGCCGGCCCCTTGCGAATGCGACCGGCGGTATCGTAATGAGAACCGTGGCACGGACAGAACCAACCGCCAAAATCGCCGGCACCGTCGCCCAGAGGCACACATCCGAGATGCGTGCAAACCCCGATCATAACGAGCCACTCTCCGGCCTCGTCAAGAGCGCGGTTTTGGTCGGCGGCGTCCATTCCCGCGGCGTTGGCATTGCGGGAAGTATTGTCGGGCAGTTTGTCCGGATTCTGGGCACGCGCCTCTTCTATTTCTGTGGCGTTGCGATGACGAACAAAAACCGGTTTGCCGCGCCATTTCACGGTGAGCTGTGTGCCGACTTCAACGTCGGACAGATCGATTTCAATCGACGCCAGCGCCCGTACATCCGCAGATGGATTCATTTGATTGACCAGTGGCCAGACGGCGGCACCAACGGCGACGGCCCCGGTGGCAGAGGTCGCCACATACAAAAAATCGCGGCGTGTGCCCGGACTGTCATTTGCTTGAGACACGAAATACTCTCCTTTGTCCTGCCCTCAAAAAAGGCCAATACATATCGTCAAAACGCCAAATTGCTTTGGAACATCTTGGCGGTTACTACACACCCTGTCAGGGGGCGTCCAGCGGACAATCGGGCGCAGGATCTGCTGAAAAGGTTAGATTTATGAAACTTGCTGTTTATCAACCCGACATTGCGGCCAATTTGGGCGCGATCATCCGAATTGGCGCCTGTTTTGGCGCAGCAATTCACGTGATTGAGCCGTGCGGTTTTCCATTTTCGGCGAAACCTCTACGCCGTTCGGCAATGGATTATTTCGATATTGCCAAGATTGTTCACCATGATTCGTGGGATGATTTTGCAGCGGCCAATAAAGGTGGACGCATGATCTTGTTGTCGACCAAAGGGCGTTGCGAACTGTGGGGTTTTGCGTTTCGGCCGGACGATTTTTTGCTGTTGGGGCAGGAAAGCGCGGGCGTTCCCAGCGAGGTCGCAGACTCATGCGCTGAGACGGTCAAGATTCCGATGCCGGGCCCGGGCCGGTCGCTGAACGTTGCTGTCAGCGCCGGGATTGCACTGAGCGAAGCTATGCGGCAAACACGATAAACAGACGCGATCATCAGGAACGGCTTTTTTGCTTTTTGGCGATCGGAAAAAAACAGGGACTGGAAATGCGCCTCTCGCAGAAATGGAAAATAAGAAGTATCATTGCTGTACTGATACTGACCTTTTTTATTACCGAGCGGAACGTCGAAAAATACGGCGACAATTATCAGATTGCGCTGCCTGTCATGGCGCTCGCGTGTTCGGTCACCAATGGTCAGGCCGCAGATTTTCTGTGGCGCTACGTTGCCGGTTTCACAATTTTGCACGGTTCAAAAATCCTGTTGGGAGAGACCGAAATAAACCGTCGCCCCAATGGGGGTTACAGAGGGTTTCCATCAGGCCACACGACGGCCGCGGCGTTTGGCGCAAGTTATCTGGTGCATGAATGTATCGAGAAAAACCTTTGGATAAAGGGCGTAGTTATTATCACGGCAGGGTATGTAGGCGGGTCACGTATAGACGCGGGCGCCCATGACGTCTGGCAGGTTTTGTTTGGTGCACTTCTGGGTTGGTTGACCGACAGGGCGTTTCGGCACTCGACCACGCCATTGGGGTGGATCAAACGGGTTTTTCGTGCAATGCTTGGGTCGCGAAAACAATCTCTGGATTAATTGGATAGCGCCATGAAAAACCGCGTAGCATTGCTTTTGGTGGCTGCCGGTTTATCATTGGGTTCCAGCGCCGCCGCAGAAATGACCCTTAGCCTTTATACCGGCCCGCAATCCGCACCTCATAGCAGGGTATGGGGCTTTGATCCGGCCGGAATTGGCGCGTTCAACTTTCTGGCCGGATGGGAAGGCAGGTCGTTCTCCATACCGCTTCATTACGGTATACGCGTCATGTGGTGGGGTCAGGGGAACTGGGGTTTTGGTCTCGACCTTAATCACAACAAAATCTACGCGGACGCGGCGACATTAGGCGTTGCTGGTACAAGCGGTGGATTTCAGGTACTTGAATTTACAGACGGCCTGAACACGTTTACCGCCAACGCGACCTACAAATGGCAGCGAGAGGGCCGCAAATTATCGCCGTATCTTGGAGCCGGACTAGGGGTGGCTATTCCACACGTCGAGGTCAAAACGTCCGTTGCCGCGCCCAGAACATTCAGATACCAGATCACCGGCCCGGCGATGATGCTCCATGCTGGTGTCGAATATCGATTTTCGCGTCGGCTATCAGCCTTTGGCGAATTGAAATCTACTTACAACATTGTAAGGGTAAAACTGGACGGTGGCGGGCATTTGAACACCAACATTGTAACCAACGCGCTTAATCTTGGATTGACTGTGCATTTTGTCAAACGGTGAATTGTGTCCAACAACTATTTGTATGACGCTCTGATCTTTGCGTCGGCCGACCGCGCTGACCGTATTTTTGCCACCGATCCCGCCGGGCGGGAAACGTCGTTTGCGGCATTTTTTGCGGGTGCGCGGCGAATGGCCATGATGTTGACCGGTCTCGGCATGCAGCCCGGTGACCGGATCGCCGTGCAGGTGGAAAAATCGCTCGAGGCGCTGCAGTTATATATTGGCACTGTCATGGCAGGCGGTGTGTTTCTGCCGCTCAACCCGGCTTATACCCTGGGCGAGGTCACCTATTTTCTGAAGGACGCCGAACCGATGGCGTTTGTCAGTGATCCTGCGACGGTCATGGACATGATGCCGGCGGTTTCCGCGTCGGGCGTCAAAAACGTTCTGACGCTAGACGTGGACGGTACCGGCAGCATCGTGGCAATTTCTGAAACCCTGCCGGATACGATAACGCCGGTGCCGCGCGGTCCTGACGATTTGGCCGCGATCCTATATACATCCGGCACGACGGGCCGATCAAAGGGCGCCATGCTGACCCACCGCGCGTTGGTCTCCAACAGCAGGACTTTGGTAGACGTCTGGCAGTTTACGCAGGACGATATGCTGATCCACGCCTTGCCGATTTTTCACACACACGGATTATTCGTGGCCACCAACGTGGCGCTTATGGCCGGTGCGTCGATCCTGTTTGAGCCGAAATTCGACGCAACCCGCATCATCGAACTTTTGCCCAAAGCCACGTCAATGATGGGCGTACCGACGTTTTATACACGCCTGCTCGACCAAAAAGGCCTGACCAAGGCCGCCACAAAAAGCATGCGTTTGTTTATTTCGGGTTCGGCACCTTTGCTGGCGGACACCCACGCGCGCTGGACGGCCCGGACCGGCCATTCCATTCTCGAGCGCTACGGCATGACCGAAACCAGTATGAACACGTCCAACCCTTATTTTGGTGAACGTCGCCCCGGAACCGTTGGCTTTGCCTTGCCTGACGTCGAAGTAAAAATCTGCGATCCCGACAGTGGTGCGACGCTGCCGGACGGCGAAATTGGTGTATTAGAAGTCCGCGGCCCCAATGTTTTTGCCGGTTATTGGAAAATGCCGGATAAAACCGCACAAGAGCTGCGCAAGGACGGATTTTTCATCACCGGCGACTTGGGCCTGATCGACAAAGACGGCTACATCACGATCGTCGGGCGATCCAGAGACCTGATTATTTCGGGCGGTTTCAACGTTTATCCGAAAGAGGTCGAAAGCGTGATCGACGATCTGAAAGGGGTTAAGGAAAGCGCAGTGATCGGTCTGCCCGACGCGGATTTCGGTGAAGCGGTGGTGGCGGTGATCGTGCCCGACGATTCTATTGACCTGACGGTCGGGAACATTACAGCCGGTCTTGCCGGAAAACTGGCCAAATTCAAACTGCCCAAAAGGATAGAGTTCGTACAGGCATTGCCCCGCAATACTTTGGGCAAGGTGCAAAAGAACGTGTTGCGCGACAGGTACTGACTTAGCCGACCGGAACTGTGCTGACCATGCTTTCGCGTGCTGAAAATGCCTTTTCCCATTCAGCCAAATGCGGGCGCTGTGCGCGCCAGTTTTTGTCACCAAGTCGGAAATCAAGATAGGACAATGCACACCCCAATGCGATTTGACCCATATCAAAGCGACCGTTCAGATGGCTCATCCAGCGTTCTTCAAGCGCGTCGAGTGCACGGGATACTTTGGCCCACTGTCCGTCTATCCAAGGATCCATCGCTTTTTCCGGCGGGCGCAGACGCATCTCGTACACGATCAGAATCGCCGCATCAACGATCCCGTCGGCCAGCGATTCAAGCGTCAGCGTCTCGTAAAGCCGTGGCGCGGCCGGGTAGAGTTTCCCACCGGCGCGATCATCCAGAAACCGGCAAATAACACGGCTGTCAAACAGGGCAGATCCGTCATTGCGCACCAACGCCGGGATTTTCCCCAGCGGGTTGTGCCCGGTGGGCATCTGATCTGAATTTAACGGCGACCCCATGGCCGACAGTATTTCCACGTCGTCGAATTGACCGGTCTCCTGCAGCAGAACCATGATTTTTCGCACAAACGGTGACGTGGCAGAGTGGTAAAGTTGCACCGCTAAAATTTCCTGAACCTGAGACGCCCCAACGCGGCACCGTCGACTTCCAATCCGGGACCGGAGCGGCCAAACCGGATGATCCGCCGAAAACGCGCTGAGGCATTGAATTGTTGGCGATCCAAAGGTCGGCTCGCGGTCAGGCCCTCAGGGACGCGGTCCAGCGCGTCCTCGTTTTCCTGATGAATTTCAGAGCGTTGCAACTGGCGCGCCACGCCGTAGGCGAAAACAGCCACAGCACCGTAGCGGGCCAATGTGAACGCAATCGGCGCAAGGGGTAGTGCCATGGGAAACCTCCTGTGATGTGAATAACTTAGACACAGATTGGCGTCATTACAAGCTATCGGTCTGTTGCCTCGTTCATCCGGCGGGCGATGTCTTGCACCTCTTGGCCGAGGCCATGTTCCGCTATGGCCCCACCTGCAGCGCGGCGTGCGGCATGACCCTTGTTCTGCCCCAGCTTCCAGGTGCCGTCGACTTCCGCAATGTGCATGCGCACCGGCACGATCATCCGCATCATTTTGACCAGCGCATCGGCGTCAACTTTATCCGCTGTCCAAAGGGGTTTGGGGTGTAAACGCTTTTCAAATTCGCCCGACAAATCGTCAAGATGTCCGCGCAGGTCGCTGTCAGCGCGCAAGCGCAGTTCCCCGCGCATATGCACCGCTAAATAATTCCACGTCGGCACCTGGTCGTCGATACCGTACCAGTCCGGTGACACGTAGCTGTCGCCGCCACTGACCGCCAAAACCGCCTTGGCCGCCCCGTCTTTCAATGCCCGTGCAATCGGGTTGGACCGGACGAGATGGGCCTCGACCGATTTATCGTCGGGCGTCAAAACGAACGGAACGTGGCTGACCAAGGGACCGTCTGCACCGTTAATCGTCAGAACCCCAAAACCGCGCTTACGGGCAAAAGTCAGATTTTGTGCCCGCGTAGCGTCGTGGAAAACCGGATTGGGATGCATATCAGGGCCTTTCGGGAAACAGCGTTACCGGGTCACCGGACCGCCATTT
>CAZPQL010000092.1:0-8151 GCA_964588725.1 uncultured Rhodobacterales bacterium | reverse complement strand
CGGATGAGGTGCTGTTCAAACTGTTTGACGAGGGCCGCATGGGCCGCAAGGCAAACGGTGGTTTCTATGCTTATGACGATAAGGGCAAGCGCACCGGCCTGTGGGGCGGTCTGCGTGACAACTGGCAGCCAATCGCCGACCAGCCACCGGTTGGTGACGTAAAAAGCCGCCTGATGCTGGCGCAGTCACTGGAAGCCGTGCGCGCGCTTGAAGACGGTGTTCTGGAGGACATCCGCGAAGGTGATGTGGGCGCCATTCTGGGCTGGGGCTTTGCACCGTGGTCCGGCGGGCCGTTTGCGTCAATCGATATGATGGGGCTTAGCGAAACCGTGGAACTGTGCGCCCAACTGGTGGCGGATTACGGCGACCGGTTCGCCGCACCTGACCTGCTGGTTGAAATGGCCAAGAACGGCGAAACCTTTTACGGGCGCTTCGGTCCACAGGCCAAAACAGCGGCCTGACGCCGCGCCCTGAGTGGCAGCGGGGGGCCGATGGCGGCGTTGGGGGATGTGTTCAAGCCTCGAACCTGTACCCGAACCGCGCGATATCGGTTGCACAGATGCGGCCCAAAAACGCGCGGTCGGCGGGCGAATAATAGCCCGCATACCGCCTTTCGCGCCCGGACGTGTTCACCCGCGTCAGGACGCCAACGTCAAACCCCAAATGCTGCTGCACCGGGGCGAAATCCGCTTCAAAATACTCGATCCGAACAAATGCGTCACACCGCTCAACACCGTTTTCATCCAGCACATAAGACCCGTAGGGGCTGTTTTCCAACGCACTGCACGTCATCGGATGATTAAGAAATTGTGAAAAATCCAGCGTTTTCGCCAACCCTACCGCCGGATGGTCAAAATTCTGATCCTGCAACCAGTGAAAATAACTGACCATGCGGTCCCATGGATTGCGCACCAGCGTGAAGACGAAATAATCCTCGATCTGCGTCTGATCCACCAGCCCGTAAATATTGCGCAAGGTAGAATGCTTCCAGAGCCGCCCCTTGGTTTTCACGCTTTTGAGTCGATGCCGTCGACGCAGTGACTTGGGTGTATCGCCGATCAGAATGTCGTCTTTCATGGCGCGCGCTTCGAGCGCCAGCGCCAGCGACGTGCCGCCGGTTTTGGGGATATGCACGAATATATAGCGGCGTCCCGTTGAAACGATCATGGCCCGACATTGCTCCGCACCCGCAGCGTGATGATCATGCCGGACACGATGATAAAGACGATCCCAACCAATGCCAATGTATCGGGGCGCGTTCCGAATATGACAAATGTCCAGAATCCCGCGAAAATCAGGAAGCTGTACTCAAACACCGTCACGAAAGACACTTCTGCCGACTGATAACCACGGGTCAGCAACCCAACAGCAATCAACGAACCAACAACCTGAACAGCCAGCCAGCCATAGATGGCCGGTGGCGGTGAGACCCAGCCACGCGTGAAGAAAAGGAAATCACCTGTTCCCGACGAAAGCCCGGGAAATATCAGCAAGACCACCGTCCCCAAGGCACCCCATAGGCCCAGACCAGCGAACACACCGATCAGCAACGCACCAGTGCTTTCACGTGCGCACCACCGCAGTGTGGCAATGCCGTTCAGCGCGTAAAACAGCCCTGCCAGCACAGGTAAAGCAATCAGCGGTGACAGCGTTTGCGGGTCGGGGCGTAAAATGATCAGAACACCGGCAAACCCAAGCGCCACAGCAAAAATGCGCCAAATGCCAATGCGGGTGCCCAGAAACAACGCCGAAATCAACAGAACAAAAATCGGCGAACTAAACAGTCCCGCACCCGCCTGCGCGACACTCAGCCCGCCAAGCGCGCCGAAATAAAGCACCATGGACGTCGAGAAAAAGAAACTGCGCAGGATCACAGCGCCCGCATTGACCGGCCGCAACCGCCACCCAAATATCCGCGCCAGAATAAAGATCATCACGCACAACACGCTGGATCGCATCAAATGAAACTGCCACAGCCCGATTTCCGCTGCAATAAAAGCAACAAAATTATCGATAAGCCCGATGATTGCCATGGCCAACACCACAAGCGCCATGCCTTGAATTGGTCGAAGTCCCATTGTTTTGCTCATCCTGGCGGTCTTGCCGATTTGCTCTTTTCCAAACAGGGAATGTCACTTAGCTATGTGTTTCTGGGTTGACACGCTCATGTTTGATTTAGCGAAAGAGATAAAGCAATGACGCAAATGGCCGACGAGACCGGACTGGGCAAAAACGCGGCAAATTATACGGCGCTGTCGCCGCTGTCGCATCTGGTGCGTGCCAATCAGGTTTTTCCCGACCGCGAGGCCGTGGTTTACGGGCAGATCCGCCACAGCTGGGCTGACGTGTATCGGCGCGTGTCACGGCTCGCTTCTGCGCTTACGGTTGCCGGGGTCACACCGGGCGACGTGGTCGCTGTGCTCTGCCCCAATACGCCGACGATTTTCGAGGCACATTTCGGCGTCCCCGCGACGCGCGGCGTTCTCAATACCATCAACACGCGGCTCGATACCGCGACCGTCACCTATATACTGGAGCACGGTGAAGCCAAGATCCTGATCGTCGACAGCGAGTTCCTGCCGCTGGCTGAAGCCGCGATCAATGCCATGCGTGAACCCCGACCGCTGATTATCGAATCTGCCGACCAATCGGCCGGATTTCCCGCTTCGGGACGACACACGGATTACGAAGCATTCATTGCAGGCGGCGACCCTGCTTTTGCATGGTTGATGCCCGAAGACGAATGGGATTCTATTTCGCTGAGTTACACATCGGGAACCACAGGTCGGCCCAAAGGCGTGGTCTATCACCACCGTGGCGCATACCTGATGACCATGGGGAATTCGATAAGCTGGCAATGGCCGCTTTATTTGCGTTATCTGGCGATTGTGCCGCTGTTTCATTGCAACGGCTGGACGCATACCTGGGCCATCCCCATGCAGGGCGGCACCATGGTCTGCTGTCGTAACGTGACCGCCAAAGCAATTTTTGACGCCATCGCAGACGAGGGCGTCACCCATTTCGGCGGCGCACCCATCGTGCTGAACATGCTGGTCAATGCCGATGCTACCACCAAACGTCCCCTGCCCCGCCCCGTATATGTCGTCACAGCCGGTGCGCCACCACCTGCCGCCACGCTTCTGGCCACCGAAAAGCTGGGCTTTGAGGTGATGCAGGTCTACGGGCTGACTGAAACCTATGGACCCGCCACCGAATGTATCTGGGACAACGACAAATGGGGCAATCTGGATGACGCGGGTCGCGCCGACATCAAAGCACGTACCGGCGTTTATATGCCCGCGTTTGAGGACATCGACGTGGTCGATCAGGACAGCCGCCAACCGGTGCCCCGCGACGGGCAAACAGCCGGCGAAATCGTGATCAGAGGCAACGGCGTGATGAAAGGTTATTACAAAGACCCCGAGGCAACAAAACAGGCCTTTGAGGGGGGTTATTTTCGCTCGGGCGACATCGCGTTTCGCCACCTCGATGGGTATATCAAGATCACCGACCGCCTGAAGGACGTGATCATTTCAGGGGGCGAAAATATTTCGTCGGTCGAAGTTGAAGGCGTGATCATGCACCACAATGCGGTTTCGCTATGCGCGGTGGTGGCGCGTCCGGATGAAAAATGGGGCGAAACACCCTGTGCATTCATAGAACTCAAGGACGACGAAACCGCCGATCAGAGCGAAATCATCGCCTTTTGCCGGCAGCGGCTGGCCGGTTTCAAGACGCCCAAAACTGTGATGTTTATGGAATTGCCAAAAACCTCGACCGGGAAAATCCAGAAATTCGTGCTGCGTAAGCTGGCCAAAGAACTGGACTGACGGCTTCCCAGCTTGGAACCCGGGCTGGATTTGCATGGCGGCGGGTTTTGATTTGCGCTAGAATAAGCCCCCAAGACAGACCCGCAAAAGGGCACGGGCAGAGCCGATGACAGCACTGAAAGAATACGAAAAACTGGAGGCAACAGGCCTGTGGCGACAATCGCCGGCAACCCAGCGTCGCGAAGTGATCGTTTCTTTTGGCAACACTGCGCTTTTGATTGCCGACACCAACGATTCACCGTTGTCGCACTGGTCAATGCCCGCCATTCAGCGGCTGAACCCGGCTGGTGAACCGGCGATATACGCACCGGACTCTGAGGCCACCGAAACCCTTGAAATCGAAGACGCCGACATGATCGCGGCCATCGAAAAGGTGCGCGCCGCGATCAACCGGCGCCGTCCGCGCCCCGGGCGATTGCGGTGGGTGATCGTGGCCGCTACGGCGCTGACGCTGGCAGCTCTGGCGATATTCTGGCTACCCGACGCACTGATTGAACACACAAAAAGCGTCGTACCACCCGAGAAACGCCAGCAGATCGGGCTTGATCTGCTTATTCGCCTGACCCGTCTAAGTGGAACACGCTGTACATCACAGCGCGGCAACGCGGCTTTGGGCGCGCTGGAAAAACGGCTTTTTGACGACAACGGCAAACGTATCCTGATCGTGCCGGGCGGCGTGGTCAAAAGTGCCCATTTACCGGGCGGGTTTATTTTGCTGAATCGCGCGCTGGTCGAAGATTTTGAAACTCCCGGCGTTGCGGCGGGGTATGTGTTGATAGAAGATATTCGCGCCAGAACCGTCGATCCTTTGGGCGCCTTCCTGAATTATGCCGGGGCCCTGAGTGCCTTTCGCCTGTTGACCACAGGGCAAGTGTCTCAGGCCGCATTGGATTCATATGCCCAGCATTTGCTGGTCAAACCACCTGCGCGCGTGTCCGACGAACGCCTGTTGCGGCGTTTTGAAATGGCGGGGTTTTCATCGACTCCGCTGGCCTACGGGATCGATATGACCGGTGAAACCACGCTGACGCTGATCGAAGCCGATCCTTTTGGCAAGAAACCGTTTGAGCCCCTTCTGAGCGACGCGGACTGGGTCAGCCTGCAGGACATTTGCGAGCCCTGAATTCGGGTGGTCGTCATTGGGGTTTCTTACAAAACGCAATGCCCACCAGATCGACTATTTCGACTGCACGATCCGACCACCGTCCAGATGAATAATGCGGTCCATGCGCGCCGCCAGCTCCACGTTGTGGGTGGCAATGAGCGCCGCCATTTTTTGACCGCGCACCAGATTGATCAGTGTGTCAAATACGGTATCCGAGGTTTTCGGGTCAAGATTACCGGTGGGCTCATCCGCCAGCAGCAATCTGGGTGAATTTGCCATTGCACGGCAAAAAGCGACGCGCTGTTGTTCGCCACCCGACAGTTCGGCGGGGCGGTGATCGGCGCGGTGGTCTACGCCGACGGACGCCAGCAATTCAAGCGCGCGCTCTGCGGCTTTCGTTTTGGCGGCGCCGTTGGCCAGCTGCGGCAGGATCACGTTTTCCGCCGCTGAAAACTCGGGCAGCAGGTAATGCGCCTGATAAACGAAGCCTATGTCGTTGCGCCGCGCGTCGGTGCGCGCGCGGTCGCCCTCGCGCGTCATGTCGCGCCCGCTCAGGGTCACGCGGCCTGAATCGGCGCTGTCAAGCAATCCGGCGATATGCAGCAACGTAGATTTACCGGCTCCCGACGGCGCCACCAGAGCGACGCTTTCGCCGGCACGCAATTCCAGATCGACCGACATCAGCACATCCACCGCATTGGCGGCATCCTTGTGATAGGTTTTTGCTATGGCGCTGAGCGCCAGTACCGGATCATTCATAGCGCAGAGCCTCGACCGGGTTGAGCCGTGCGGCGCGGCGTGCGGGGAAAATTGTGGCCACGAAGGACAGCCCCAGCGAAAGCGCGATGGCGCTCAGCACATCGCCCAATTCCAATCGCGCAGGCAGCTGCGAGATATAGCGCACCGATGGATCCCAGACTCCGCCGCCCATCACACTGTTTACAAAGGTGAATATTGGATCAATGTAGATGGCGAACAAGCAGCCGAATAGCACACCAAATGCTGTGCCCACCACGCCAATCACAGCGCCGTTGATGAAAAAAATTCGCATGATCGCACCTTGCGTCAACCCCATGGTGCGCAGAATGCCTACGTCGCTGCCCTTATTTTTCACCAGCATGATCAACCCCGACACGATGTTCATACTGGCGATCAGCACAAGGATCGACAGCAGGATGAACATGACGTTGTCCTCGACCTCCAGCGCGCGCAAAAACCCACCCGAGGCGTCGCGCCATGTCCACAAAACGGCACCACCGCCCGCCGCGGCAAGCAGCGGCAGCGTCAGGTCGTCAACGGCTTCGGGGCGGGCCACCAGAATTTCCATTTCATCCACCACGTCTTCGCGGTTGAAATAGCTTTGCGCCTCGCCGAGCGGCATATAGATGCGGGTGCGGTCGATGTCATAGCGCCCGACGCCGAAAATATAGACAACTTTATAGCTTTTGACGCGCGGCACCGTTCCAAAGGCCGTTTTGACGCCATCGGGTGAAATCAGTTTGATAAAATCTCCGGTCCGAACACCCAGTTCCTGCGCGACCCGGGACCCGATCGCGACCCCATCGCCAAAATCCGCCAGTGATCCCGACCGGGTTTCCGGCGTTACGATCAGCGGCAGGTTTTGCATATCCTGCGCGCGTTCTCCAAAAACCTCGACGAAAGCGTTACGCCCGTTGGCCGAAGCCATGACCTGCCCTTTGATGATTGGCGCGACCCGTGTGACACCGGGGACGGTGGCGATCTTTGTGGCGATGGCGTCAAAATTATGAATGGCACGGCTGGTCTGGCCAGAGTCGGTAACATACACGCTTGACAGAACAGTAACATGGGCGTTTGCACCTAAAATTGTCCCGACAAAATCGTGGCGGAAACCGGCCCGCACTGCCAGCGTGGCAATCAGCGCAAATACCGCCAGAGCGATGCCTATCAGCGAAATCCAGGTCATCACCGACACGCCACCCTCGGCGCGGCGCGCACGCAGATAGCGCCAGGCAATCAGCCATTCAAATGCGGCGAACGGGGGGGTGGTTGCCAAAACCTGCACTTTCTTGTTTTGGCGAACAATGGGTGGAATGATGTGTCAGGTCAAGCTTGGCCAGCTGCAATTTCGATAACGATCATCCCCAGCCTTTGTTCCGCCTCAACCAGACGATGGGCTTTTTTGCCTGTTCAATGGAAAAAACCTTGCCCACAATCGGGACGACGCGCCCGTCCGCCAGCATTTTCGCCAGCGTCGCCGTATCCGGCGGGCACAAAAATTCACCGTACGCGCCAAATATCATCCCGGATGTACCAAAGATTTTGTCGCGCGGTTCGAACCTCGTTACCTGTCCTCAAACCACTGCGCTCATGCGAACCATTTTACCACGAAGTTGAACCTGCGTACTGCGCAATCTGGTTTCGTTGTTTCAGCCGCCCGTGCCCGGATCAGCAATTCTTTGTCCGTGGATGCGGGTGTATCTATCTCTTCAATGCCAAAGCTCTAAATCCCCGCGTAAATTTCCGCCACCCGCGCCACCGCCGCGTCCGGCGTCATTTCCACGCTTTCGCCGCTTTTGCGGCTGGTCAGCTCCACCACGCCGTTCTTCAGCCCCCGTGGCCCGACGGTGATGCGCCAGGGCAGGCCGATCAGGTCCATGGTGGCAAACTTGCCGCCCGCGCGTTCGTCGCGGTCGTCATAAAGCGGCTCCAGTCCCTTCGCGGTCAGCTCTTTGTAAAGCGCTTCACACGCCGTGTCGGCCTCTGCGGCGCCCTGTTTCAGGTTAACGACACCCACTTTGAACGGTGTCACGCTCTCGGGCCAGATAATGCCGGCCTCATCGTGGCTGGCTTCGATAATTGCCCCCACCAGCCGCGACACCCCGATGCCGTGGCTGCCCATATGAACGGGCACGCGCGCGCCATCCGCATTGACCACTGTTGCGCCCATGCTTTCGGAATATTTGGTGCCAAAGTAAAAGATTTGCCCAACTTCGATGCCGCGCGACGTCATTTGCCGCGTTTTGGGTATTTTATCAAACAACGCCGCGTCGTGGGTTTCATCGGTGCGGGCATAGGGTGTTGTCCATTCGTCTTTGATCGCCGCACATTGTTCCCAATCGTCATAGTCAACTGCGCGGTCGCCAAGATTCAAATCCAAAATTGACCTGTCATAAAAAACCTCGCTTTCGCCGGTATCGGCCAGCACCAGAAACTCGTGCGTGTCGTCACCACCTA
>CAZPQL010000091.1:0-8285 GCA_964588725.1 uncultured Rhodobacterales bacterium | reverse complement strand
CGCTCAGAGCCGGGGCGCTGTGTTATTCGCTGAAAACTGCGCTACATGCCACGCCACTTTGGAAAGTGGGGACGTCACGACGCTATTGCCGCTGAAATCTCCGAAACTGCGTGATACACCCTTTATCATCACGCAAAATGTTGTTGACGCCAGTGTGACAACGACCGCTTTGCGAAAAGGTGAACCACGCAACACGGCGCTGATCGGCACCGATCCGATGATGGCATGCAACACGCTGTCCAACGTCAGCCCTGCCGGAAAGCTGGCGGGAAAACGACGGTTGAATTCGTTCGCGTTCAAAGCCTTGAAAAAATTCCAGACAGAAGAAATGACCACACAGCTTCTGGCGGCGCTGATCATGAAAGACCTGATCAGGCAATCGCGCAGCATGGCCGCGAGTCAGGGCCGCGCCGAGATTTCAGCGCTGCGCAACATCCTTTATTCGTGGCGCAATAACGATGACGGCGCGATCCCGACCGCCGAGCCAAGCGCCGCCGGTGGCAGGGAGCTTGACCGTCTGGACACCGCTCTTGGTAACTGCGCCGCATTGGCGATGGCGCTAAAGGCAGTGGATAGCGGCGCCTTCAATATGCCCGCCTACAAAACCCGTCCGCTGAACGGTATCTGGGCAACGCCGCCCTATCTGCACAACGGGTCTGTGCCGACGTTGCTTGATCTGCTGTCCAGGGTCGAAGACCGCCCGTCGGCATTCTGGATCAAGGACGGAAATTTTGACCCCGTAAAAGTAGGGTTGGCACGGATCGACGGACTTGGCGCGCATCTTTTTAGGGTTTTTGACGATAGCGGCGCAGTCATTTTGGGCAACTGGAATGGCGGACACGAATACGGTGTTGACCTGCCCACACGCGCCAAAATGGATGTGATCGAATATTTGAAGGGATTGTGACTATGCGGTTGATCGCGGGAGTGGCGCTGTCTTTGGGCACGCTTTTGCTGTCGGCTCCGCCATCCCTGTCAAATCACTTGGGGGCACCGCACCCTTGTGCCGTTGCGGGGGTTGAATGTCCGGGACCAGAATTTTCGATTGAGATCGACCTGAATTCTCTGCTCAACTCCACGATCAGGCCTTTGGAAAAACCGACGAAACCTGTGACGCGGCGCACGACAACGTCCCGCCCAACCAAACCACGGCCATCGGCGCTGCCGCAATGGCAGGACTTACCACACGACAAAGCCAATACCCTGATAATTCCCGGTCCAAACGCCGACATGAGCGATTTTCTGATAGAGGATCAGTATCTGGCGCTATTGTCGCGCGAGCGACTGGAAGACACGGGCGTCGATATTAACTCCGTGACGTTTAAGGCTGTCGCGAAACTGCTGAAACTGCCGCGCGCTGCCGTTCTGAAAATCTATCGAATAGGCACACCGACGCTGCTACTTGGCATTTCGGCCCAAAATGCAGAGCAATTGTTGGCGAACCCGTTGGTGCGGCGCATCTCGCAGGACCGCTGGGCTTTCTTATTGGGCAACACCAGTGAATTCAGGCATTCGTGGCCCATCGAAGACATTGGCACCTCGGGGTTTTTCCAACGTCTGAAATTTCGTCTGGGGTCTAAGACCGACAAAGTGCGGGTCTACGTGGTTGATAGCGGTTTGCAGCGAAGCCACCCGCAGCTCAAAGGCAAGGTCGCGCGCTGGGTCGGGCTGACCAGCCCGCTGGGCGGCACCCGCGAGGCCGAGTGCAACGCGCACGGCACCTCGATTGCCTCGCTGATCACCGGACAAAATACCGGACTTGCCAATAACGTTGAATTGATCGACGTGACCATCGTGCCGTGTGACGGCACAGCGTTTTTTCCGGCGTCCAATATTGGCGATGCTCTGGACTGGATCGAAGAGGATCAAAAATCGGCCGCAGTAATTGATAATCCCATGCCAACGATCGTCAACATGTCGCTGGCCGCCGTGGCCGAATGGTACACCAGCCGTGATCCCAAAAGCGCCAAAAACGGCGTTTTGGAGGTACGGCTACGCGAGTTTGTGGCGCGCACCGATATTCCCGTCATTGTGGCGGCGGGCAACTCAGGCGAAGACGCCTGCAAGTTTTTTCCGGCGTTAATGCCCGAGGTGATCACAGTGGGCGCTTATGATCAAAACGGTTATGAAACCGAGTTCACAAATTTCGGCAATTGTGTCGATGTGTTTGCACCCGGTAAGGATGTGACGGTCGCGGCATCGGCAACAAAAGGGTCCAGACTGCGCACCATGGACGGTACGTCACCCGCGACAGCGATTATTTCCAGCGTAATTGCCCAGGGATTTGGCACCAAAAAGCGCTTTGGCGACATCCGTGCGTCGCTGCTGCTGGAAGACAAGAAATTTGTCCACGCCGATCAATTGAGTATCCTTTTGGAAGATCCCGAAGTTGGATCCGGCACTGAAAGTCCGGCCAAGTCGCGCCCGTTGGCGCTGGTGCGGCAAAGCCCTGATTTTAACTGCGTCATGCGAACAGCGCGCGGTGGGCAGCTTAACCTGCGGGCAGGGCCGGGCAGCAACGCCAAAAGTCTGGGGAAAATTGATAGTGGTGCTTTGCTTATTCTGCGCGAAATCGATGGCGGATGGGGGCGCATCGAACTGGTCGATGGGCGCGAAGGCTGGGCGGCGATGGACTATCGCGGGCGTGTTTATCTTTACAATTTGGCCGAAAACGCGCCATGTTCCGTTAAGGAAGGTTAACCGAACACTCAGCCTATGCCGCAGACGCTTGATGCAGACCTTAGCGACTTTATCGCCAGAATTTACGACACGGTTCTGGAGCCCGATAATTGGTCGCCTTTGCTGCTTGAATTGGCTCACCGTTTGGGTGCCGGTGGTGCCATGGTGTTCGAGGTGGCCAAGGGCGGTGCCAGCCCGTCCCTCCTGGCGCCCTATTACAGCCAGAATTACCAACCCGACATTGTCAAAGCCTATCTTGATGCCCATAAAGATATCGAGCTGGCCGATCAGGAGAAATTTGCCCGCTACGCCGGCTCGGAAGACGCCATTGAACTGATCAACGACACGGCTTTCCTGCGCGATGACACGTTGTTGTCACAGCGCCCCAATGTGGTTGAACTGATGCGCAACGGTCTCAAGCATCGCGCGGGGACGTTGCTGAACAAAGACAGTTGGACGATCGACCGCATGGCGATCCAATACCCGATGACCCGTGGACCGGCAAGCGACGCCGAACGTGATCTGGGGCGCATTATTCTGCCGCATGTGTCCAAGGCGCTGCGCATCGGCCGGCCGCTCATTCAAGCCAAAAAAGGGACACCAACACTGGAGGAACGCCTTGACCGCCTTTCGTTTGGCGTTTGCATTTTAAGCGCCAAAGAACAGCCGATCTTGTGCAATGCCGAATTTGACCGGATCGTTGATGCCCACGGCGTCTTCAGGCTTAGTCGCGAGGGGAAACTGTTGTTGCGTGGTGACACGCACGCCGCGAAATATCGCTCGCTGATATCCGGCGCGGGCGTGCATGGAAAAACCGGCGCCTACCCGCGGCGCCAGTCGATTTGCTTTGCCTTGGGTGACGCCGGCGCTGGGTTGTTTATCGAAGTTTGCCCCATCGAGGACAACGTGACGCTGGGCCGGTTTGCCCCCGATACGCGCCTGATTACTGTGCTCGATGCCACAAAGATTCACGGTGTCGATCCCGCTCTGGTGTCGCGGTTTTTCCCGCTGTCCAAGACCGAGCAGATGGTGCTGCACATGATCGGACAGGGGCTGTCGACAACAGAGATTGCCGAAAACCGCAACCGGTCGCCTGAAACGGTCAAATCGCAGACCAAAGCGATCTTGCACAAAACCTATACCAAGAACCGCGTCGAACTGGTGCAGCTGTCGCTTAGCCTGAATTCGCCGTTCTCTACCACCTGGATGAACTGACGCCCCCGATGCGGGCGTTTAAGTTTTGTTAACCCCGCCCGAATAGCGTCAAAGGTATGAACCCTGCGCGCGCCGCCCTTGTTGTTTTTGCACTGTTTCTGGGGGCTTGCGCATCGCCGGGGATAGAATTTCGCGGCGCAACCAGAACTGTCCTGTCGATGGGCGGCGATAACATCACTGTTTTTCACAAAGGCGCGCGCGCACAAGCCGTGCGGACCAACTGGCGCAATAAAAAACACCGCATTGGCGGCATCGACCGCCTTGGCAAAGCGATTGAAATCGCCACGAAATGCACGGTCCGCCCGCGCTCGCTGCGCGGTGATTCAGTGTTGATCACAGTGTCGCTGCGCTGCCCTTAGCAGCATAATCGGTCTGGCCTTTTTGGCGGGTGTCGGTTACGGGCAGGGTGCAAAAACTGGAGAGCAACATGCCCAAGCCTACCGGATATTCAAAATTACAAGTCAGACTGCATTGGCTCAGCGCCATTTTGATGATTTTGCTCCTGACAATCCTTGGCGAAACTATTGGCGGCGGCTGGCGCAGCTTGCTAAAGTCCGACTTTGGCAGCTATCCGATTGGCGCGTGGTTGCATATCATACCCGGTTTGCTCATCGTGCCGCTGGCGGTGTGGCGCCTGATATTGCGGTTTTGGCACGGTGCCCCTGAACTGCCCGAAAACGAACAGAGATGGGCGCAAATCGCCGCGCATATCACGCATTGGTCGCTTATTGCTTTGCTGTTTATCGTTCCGCTTTCGGGGCTTTGGGCGTGGGTGGACTCGTCGAAATTTTTGGCCGAGGCGCACGGGGTGTTGCAGGGCCTGATCTGGGTGTTTTTGGGTCTGCACGTTGTGGGCGCTTTGGTGCATCACTATATTTTGCGTACCAACGTGTTGCGTCGAATGCTGAAGGCCGAGGAATGATCATCCCTGCAGAAAGTCGCGTATAAGACGCTCGAACACCTTGGGATTTTCGGCGTGCAGCCAGTGACCCGCGTCCTTGACCGTCGCAAATTGCGCTTGTGGAAACAGCGACCGGATATGCGCGTGATGCGCGAAACGCACGTAGTCAGACTCGCCACCGGTGACGAAAAGAACCTCGCCCGCAAAAATCTCCGTGACATCGGGGAATCCCATGATCTTATCCATGTCACGCGCCAGCACCTCCAGATTTAACCGCCAGCGCGGTGTCGGTGCATAGAGATCAAGGCTTTGCAACAAAAAAGCCCGCAATCCCGGATCGTCCAGATGGCGCGCCAGCTGTGCATCGGCGTCGCGCCGAGACGTAACGGCGCGCAGATCAACGCCGCGAATCGCGTCGATCATCGGCATCTGCGTGTGGCCGTATCCGATCGGCGCGATATCGGCAACAATCAGACGACGCACCCGCTGAGGGGCGCGCAGCGCCAGCACCATCGCCGCCTTGCCGCCCATGGAATGCCCGAGCACATCGGCGCTGCCGCCTAAATCGTCGATGACATCAATCAAATCATCGCTCATGGCGTGGTAATCGTGGGGCGTGGCCCAGTGGCTCTGGCCGTGGTTGCGCATGTCAACGGTGACGACTCGGCGCCCGTCAGACAGGCGTTTCGCCACGCCCTGCCAATTGCGTGCCGACCCAAACAACCCGTGCACTAGGATCAGCGGGGTGCCGGAGGACTCGCCAAATTCGTTGGTGTTCAGCATTTAGGTTCAGTGCCACAGATCAACTGCGCTCGCAACGCGATGGTGCGATTACCGGCGCTCTTGATTGCCATCGCGGCCCAGCCTAGAATCCCGCCCAGAGGAAACCGATAATGTACGACACATCGCTGCGCTCAGTTACCGCCGAAATCGAGTCTTTGCTGGTGCAAAAGCTATCGGTTAAGGGACTGGACTTAAACCAGAAAATCAAAAACGCAGGACGAGCGCTGCCCAAGAGCGTGCGCGTCCACGCCCAGTACCTGATCGAGGCCGAAGCGCGCTATCAAAACCCCAAGCGCGCGCACCAGTACGATCCCCACAGGGTGCTCGAGGCGCGGAAACATTGCGTTTCACATTTGGAAAAAATGGACACGCGGCGTTTGAAATCTTACCGGCGTACTGCGGTTTTGGTCTGCATCGTGGTCAATCTTTTTGTCCTGGCAATCGTAACCGCGATTCTGATTCAGCAAGTCGGCCTGCCCTGATCTGAACCCGACACGCGTGCGCGTTCGCCCTGGGATTTCATTATAGCAAAAAATACGCGCCGCGCGGCTGTCACTCTTCAGGCTTAAATCCGGCAGGGGTTTGCGCGCGGATAAACGTACCTTTGCGCAAATCGTTCACGGCTGTGACCAGTTCGTCGCGCGTGTTCATGACAATCGGCCCGTGCCACGCGACGGGTTCCTCGATCGGGCGGCCCGAAATTAACAGAAAACGCAGTCCGTCCGGACCGGCGTGCACGCGGATCGCGTCACCGCTGTCAAACTGTACCAGCGTGCGGTCGCCAGACAAATCGCGCAGGTTCAATTCCTGATCACCAAGAGTTTTCTCGACCAGAACGCCGCGCGGGTCCGACGCCCCGTGAAAGCGTCCCGCGCCTTCAAAAATATAGGCGAACGTTTTGCGATAAGTGTCAACGGGCAGCGTTTTTTCCACGCCTGCCGGGACGAATATGTCCAGATACTGCGGGTCAGCGGCGATCCCGTCAACCGGGCCGTTTTGCCCCCGGAAACCACCAACGATCACCCGTACCCGGGTGCCGTCATCGTCGATGATCTCGGGGATTTCTTTGGCCGGCACGTCCTGATAGCGCGGGTTGCTCATCTTGAGCGCTCCGGGCAGGTTGGCCCACAGCTGAAAACCGTGCATCTGGCCGTGTGCGTTGGCCTGGGGCATTTCCTGATGCATGATGCCCGAACCGGCGGTCATCCATTGCACGTCGCCAGCGGCCAGCGTGCCGCTGTTGCCAAGACTGTCTTTGTGGTCCACCGCACCCGACAGAACATAGGTGATTGTCTCGATGCCGCGATGGGGATGCCACGGAAAGCCGCTTTTGAATTTTTCCGGCGAGTCATTGCGAAAATCGTCAAACAGCAAAAATGGATCCAGCATGGTGGGATCGTGAAACCCAAATGCACGGTGCAGATGAACACCCGCCCCTTCAATCGTTGGATGGGCCTGGCTGGTTGATTTTACGGGACGGATCGCCATGGCTCACTCCTCTTGTGAAGCCAATATAGGTTGTTGTGAAAAAATATACAGTTGTGCGTAGGGAAAAGAATTGTTTCCACTTTCGCAACAATCATATGACCGCGTACCGCCGTGGGCCCTCTGCAAAAAACAGGGGTCGAACCCGGTCGCCGCAGACTCTAAAGTGAAACAGATCTGACCGGAGACCACCCGTGACCAAAGTGCTCGCCACCTTAAAGCCGACCCTGCCGCGCCGTATCCTTGCGGCGGGCACATTGGCGTTTCTCGGGGCGTTATTGATTGCCTTGACACTGACGCAACCGCCCGCAGGGGTGCTACCCAAGTTGGCGCTGCCGCTGATTGCCGCGCTGTGTCTGTATCGGGCAATGAAAATTTGGCGCGCAACCGAACGCGCGCTCGAGTTGCACGAAAACGGATTGTTTGATCAAAACGGCGAACTTTTGGTAGCGATGGACAACATCGCCTCGGTCGACCGGTCTCTGTTTGCGTTCAAACCCGCTAACGGTTTTTTGATCCGCACGCGCGAACCTGTGCCGCGCGGCTGGACGCCCGGGCTGTGGTGGCGTTTTGGCCGCCGTCTTGGCATCGGCGGGGTGACACCGCCAGGCGCGGCCAAGCAGATGGCCGATATCATCGCGGTGCTGCTACAGCGCCGTGACGCCTGAATCGCCTTACAGCCCCTTGGTTTGATAGCTTTTCGCGATGCGATCGATCGACACTAAAAACGCGGCGGTGCGCAGATCGAAAACGTCGTCGCGCTCGAGCCACACTTCGCGCATGGCTTGGTATGCGCTCCTCATGGTGTCATCAAGCCCCGAGCGCACAAGTTCCAATTCGCCCGCACCGTGCAGGTATTTCTGCACGAAAACGTCTGACACGCCGGTTTTCATGCCACTGGCCACGGCCATCCGGTTGAGCTCTTCGACCAGCAGGCGGTGGCGCGATTCTTCCTGGCGGCGCTGCATACGGCCAAAGCGGATATGCCCCAGATTTTTCACCCATTCGAAATAGGACACCGTCACACCACCGGCGTTGGCAAACATGTCGGGGATGATCACGCAACCCTTTTCCAGCAGGATATCGTTGGCACCGGCGGTCACCGGACCATTGGCGGCTTCGATGATTAGCTTGGCCTTGATGTCGGCGGCGTTGCTGATGTTGATCGTGCCCTCAAGCGCGGCGGGGATCAGAATATCGCAGTCGTTTTCCAAAACACCCG
>CAZPQL010000090.1:0-8352 GCA_964588725.1 uncultured Rhodobacterales bacterium | reverse complement strand
CCCCGCCTACACACTTTCCAGGCGTGCGCCTTCGACCACTCGGCCACCTCTCCGCGATGGGGCGTGTTATATAGACAAATCAAGGGCGTGCAAGAGTTGGACAACAATGCGTTGTAACAGTTCTGACGGAGTTTGCGGATAAGGAAAAAAGGGGATTATTGTCCTACTTTTCAGGGTTTTGCAGAGCATCTTTCAACGTCGCGCCGACCTCGCCCAGATTGCGCAAATTCACGTCGCGCTGCGCAAAGGGGATTTCGATGCCCGCCTCGGCGAAGCGGCGGAAAATTTCGTGGTTCATTTCGGACTTGGCGCTGAGCATGTAATTCACATCATTCAGGATCGCGCGGATTTCAAAATCCAGTGAATCCGCACCAAAACCGTGAAAAACCACCGATGGCGGGCTGGATTTCAATACGCGCGGATGCGACGTTGCGATATCCAGCAAAATGGCCTCGACCTCCCTGGGGTCACTGCCATAGGCGACACCTACGGGAACCTTGACGCGCCCGTTCATGGTCGAATGGGTCCAGTTGGTCACCACACCAGTGATCAGATCACCGTTGGGCACCACCACTGTGGCGCGGTCAAAGGTCTGAATTTCGGTGGCCCGCACCGAAATTTTGCGCACGTAGCCCGAAAACGCGCCAACCTCGATCCAGTCGCCCTCTTTGATGGGGCGCTCAACCAGCAGGATGATACCGGACACGAAATTGGACACGATGGCCTGCAGTCCAAAACCGATACCGACCGACAGCGCACCGGCAACGATTGCAAGGCTTGACAGATCCAGACCGGCAGCGGAAATCGCCACGAGGCTGGTCAGAAATATTCCCACATAACCTGTGCCGGTCAGAATGGCGTTGCGCCCGCCTGCATCGAGCCGCGTGCTGGGCAGAACCGAGGTACGTAACGTACCTTGCAGCAGCCGCGTTGCGGTGTAACCAATGGCGAAAACGATGGCGAACGTCATGAAATCGGTCACCGATATTCGGCGCCCGCCTAGCGAAACCCCCTGATTGAACTGCGCCCAAATCTCCCAAAGATCCGATGCGCGCGCGCCCCATATCAGCGCCAGAAGCGGCAGAGAAAGACTGACCAGCACAAAGCCGAGCCCGACATTGATCAACACCCCCATTCCCTTTTGTGCGTCGTCTTCGCCTTCTTGCGCGGCGCGCACCAATGCCGAACCCGTGTCGGTCAGAATGCGGTAGATCACCACAAAAATGCCAATCAGCGCAAAGGTAAGAATGGCCGGATAGACCAGCCGTTGCGCCGCCACAAAGCCACCCAGTGCCGCGAGCAACGGCGCCGCCACCCCGACTGCCAGTGCACCGCGCGCCAGCACTGTGCGAACCTGCCTGCGCAACGGACCGGGCGCAGGCCCGTCAGAGGTTTCGGCCCGCGCCGATGGATCCAGCAATCGGCCCATACGAAACAGCAACAGCGCTCCGCCAACGATCAGGGGGAAAGACAAAACCACAAAGGCCACGGCGCTGAAATCCGCCTGCGCCGCCATGCCGGCAAGCAACATTTCCAGCGCGATCACCCAACCCATCAGGCCAACCGTGCGCTGACCAATATGCATGTCACCGGGCGGAAGCATCAAAAAGAGCGGGCGCGCCGCATCAAAGTTAAACAATGTACGGCCCAGCCAGCGGCCTACCAAAACCGCAGCCGCCATCCATGGCAGAGCCTCCAGTACTACGGCGCCGCGGATACCAACGACACCGCTGATCGCCGCGGCCTGTACAATCGCCATAACCCCCAGCAACGGCAATAGAATCCGCCCCATCGAAACCACCAGCGCCCGCGCTTGCGATGCGCTTGACCCCAGACGATTTTGAACCAGCCCCAGACCCTGCAGCAGCAGACCCTGCGCGCGAGTCATCAGAATCAGCCCCAGAACAACCAAACCTATGATTTTTGCCGCGTTGCGTCGCATCAGCGCCCTTTGGGCGTCGCTTTGCCAGACGTCCTGCACTTCGCCGCTCACGCCTGCCGTGAAATGCCGCACTGCCTGTCCCGCCGATGGCCAGTGAGCGGGATTAAGCGGAGACGGTCCAAGACGAAAAAGTTCGCGGCTCTGGCGGGCGCGTATGATGCCGTCGATTTCGCCAATAAGCCCGTTGGCCCGTTGATAGGCCTCTTGCGCAATCAGTTTGGGCCCTGTCGCGGCCGCCAGTTGAACAGCAAGTTCGGCGCGTCTGGCTGCCAGTTCGGGGGTTTCGTCCGCGCCATCCGTGGGCAATGGCCCCAGTGCCTCGATTTGCGCGGTAACGGTTTTGATACGCTCTTCACCTTGATCCTGAAGCGCCAGCGCGCCGGATCGATAAACGGTAAGTGACTCGCGCAGGGTTTCAAGCGCGGGCGACGATGCTTTGGCGTCTTTGATGATCCCTTCTGCCCGCGTTGCCGATTTTTCCCAGCCGTCGAAATCAAAGCCGTCCTGCGCTGCCGCCAGACCGGCCCAAAATAATACCGAAACGACCGCAAGCACGTGCACGGCCAAAGCCGCAATTTCACGACAACGCCCGCCCGTCATGCAAAGACCTCCGGCATCGTCACGCCGCCATTTTCCATCCACGCGGGCACCGGCAGGTCTTTTTCACGCAAAAATGCCGGATTGAACAATTTGGACTGATAGCGGTTGCCGTAATCGGCCAAAATGGTCACGATGCGGTGCCCTGGCCCCATGGCGCGGGCCATACGCACAGCACCCGCGACATTTATGCCCGACGATCCACCCAGACACAGCCCCTCAGTGCTGAGCAGGTCAAAAATAATCGGCAGCGCCTCTGTGTCGGGTACTGAATACGGCATATCCACATGCAGACCTTCCAGATTGGCGGTGATGCGGCCCTGCCCGATGCCCTCGGTGATCGAGCCGCCTTCGGCCTTGAGCGTGCCATGGGCATAATGGTGAAAAAGCGCCGAGCCTCCGGGATCCGCCAGCCCGATTTTGATACGGTCCGAACGCGCGCGCAGCCCCGCCGCCACACCCGCCAGCGTGCCACCCGAGCCCACCGCGCAAATAAACCCGTCGATATTGCCGTCAGTCTGTTGCCAGATTTCCGGTGCGGTCGTGTCGATGTGGGCCTGCCGGTTGGCGACGTTGTCAAACTGGTTGGCCCAGACAGCACCGTTGGGTTCGCTCTGCGCCAAAGCCGTGGCCAGACGCTCGGAATAGCGCACGTAATTGTCGGGGTTTTTGTAGGGCACGGCGGGCACTTCGACCAGATGCGCCCCTGCCAGACGGATCATATCCTTTTTTTCCTGACTTTGCGTGTCGGGAATGACGATCACCGAACGAAACCCCATCGACGCTGCCACCAATGCAATGCCGATACCGGTGTTGCCCGCTGTGCCCTCGACGATGGTGCCGCCCGGGCGCAGCGTGCCTTTGGCGATGGCGTCGCGAATGATGGACAGCGCAGCGCGGTCTTTGACCGATTGGCCGGGATTAAGAAACTCGGCCTTGCCCAGAATTTCGCAGCCCGTGGATTCAGAGACTTTTTGCAGCTTTATCAGCGGCGTGTGTCCGACTGCCGCTTCCAGATTTTGGTAAATTGTCACGACCGCCCCCGCCTGTCTGTCTGCTCCATTACTACGCACCCATGGGCGGCCTGACAAGCGGATGATCGGGAATTCGGCGAACGGCGATCAACGCCACATCCGGTGCGCCAGCTCTGCCAGACATCCGCCGACAATCCCGCCCGCCAGCAGCAAAACAAGAATTTCCGGAGTCATCGCCAATCTGAACACTACAAAGAAATTTTCGATAACGCTTAACAATGCTTCGGTGGCGTCGTCGAATACGAACCGTGTGGAATTTCTCAGCATCTGACGCAGACTGGTCAGTAATACCGCCCAGATCAACACAGTGGCAGACGTCGTCAAACCGCGCCGTGCCGCGGTCAACAGATCGTTTCCCACCTGAAACCCCATCATGCGCCAGCCGATGTAGGCCCCGACGACGCCGAGCGATAAAAGCAGATAGTCGGTGGTCATGCTGGCGGGCAGACGCGGTATCAGCAGCCACGCCAAAGCCAGCGCCAGCGCCCCGAATGCCATTGCGGCTACCAGTTTCGCTGCCGTTGGCACGTCTAGGACACCGGTCTTGAAATCGTCACTTGTGTGACATCGCAATTACCGCTTTGGAATGCGGCGGCGCAGCATGCCAGATAATAATTCCACATGCGGTGAAAATTTTCGTCAAATCCCATCGCGCGGATATCGTCCCATTTGTCATTGAACACGGCACGCCAGCGCCGCAGCGTCAGCGAATAACTGCTGCCAAATTCTATTGATTTGATCCGTTTCAGCCCCGCACGGTTGATCTGGTCAAACAGCGCCGTGCGCGACGGTAGCATACCACCGGGAAAAATGTGTTTCTGGATGAAATCCACACCTTTTCGATAGGCCTTAAATCGTGCTTCGGATATCGTGATAATCTGCAGCGTCGCGTTTGCGCCCGGTTTGAGCCGTTCGCGGATCGTGTCAAAATAAACCGGCCAGTATTTTTCGCCGACGGCTTCGAACATTTCAATTGAGGCAATGCCGTCGTATGCATCCCGCTCGTCGCGATAGTCGCGCAAGACGATGTCAACCTTTCCGGACAATCCGGCCTTTTGAATGCGCGCAACCGCATAGTTGTACTGTTCTTCAGAAATCGTCAGCGCCGTCACGCGCAACCCGCGCACTTTGGCGGCGTATTCTGCAAATCCGCCCCAGCCGCAGCCAATTTCCAGAACATGATCACCGGGGCCGACGCCCATCTGATCGACCATAGACGCGTATTTGGTCAGCTGCGCCTTGGTCAGGTCGTCCTGATCGCTTTCAAAAATCGCCGATGAATAGGTCATGGTGTCATCAAGCCAGCTTTGGTAAAACTCGTTACCCAGATCATAATGATAAGAAATATTCCTGCGCGCCTGTGCTTTGGTATTGCTGTTCATCCAGTGCCGCAGCCGTTCGAATACCCGCACCAGCCCCTGTCCGGGAAACCCGTCAAACACGGTTTCATTTTTGGTCAGAATAAGGTCCATAAAGGCCTGCAAATCCGATGTGGACCACCAGCCTTCCAGATAGCTGTCAGAAAACCCTAAATCGCCTTCGCGGATCAGTCGGGTAAAACAATCGGGATTATGGACAACCAGGTCGACCGCTGCGCCAGGTTTTGCGCCCTGAGCGCGAAAAATCCGTCCATCCGGCAAAATAAAATCCAGCCGCCCGGTATTCAGCCGCCGCGCGATCCTGAACACTGCTGCGAAATAGCGCGGCAAGTCGTTCTGGCCCTTGGTCGAGGTCAGTATCGGCACCTCATCACCCTCCCAAGGCAAAGTTTAACCCGATTTTCGCCATTGTGACAATATTTTTTGCAAAAGCACCCCGACCACTACGAGCCGACAATTCTAAGCCGGACGCGCGACCGTAATTTGGATCAGATCGCAGTTGCGCCCGCTGAACGACGACGCGCTGGAGGTCAGATAAAAATTCCACATGCGCCGAAAGCGCGAATCGAACCCCATTTTTTCAATGTCACCCCACGCCGCGTTGAATGTCTCGTACCATCGCCGCAAGGTCTGATCATAGCTGTCAGAATATTCTTGGGTGCGAACATGCGTCAGACCGGCGCGCGCGACCTGTGCCTGTAACACGCCGGGCGACGGTAACATGCCACCGGGGAAAATATATTTTCGAATAAAATCAACTCGTTTCCGGTAGGCCTTAAAGCGATCGTCGGGCGTCGTGATAATCTGCAACGTCGCCTGAGCGCCGCGCTTGAGCCGGTTGTGGAGGGTTTCAAAATAGGCCGGCCAGTATTTTTCACCCACGGCCTCGAACATTTCAATCGACGCGATGCCGTCGTAGGTCCCGGTTTCGTCGCGGTAATCGCGCAGGCTGATTTCGACCTGCCCGGACAGTCCGGCGTTTTTGATGCGCGCGACCGCAAAATCGTGCTGTTCACGCGAAATCGTCAGCGCCGTCACCCGCAAGCCGCGCGTACCGGCGGCATATTCGGCAAAACCGCCCCAGCCGCAGCCGATTTCAAGCACGTGATCACCGGCTGACACGCCCATCTGATCCACAATAGCGGCGTATTTGGCCGTTTGCGCTTTGGCCAGATCCTCTTGTCCCGTTGCAAACACGGCCGACGAATAGGTCATGGTTTCATCAAGCCACGCGGCGAAGAAATCATTGCCCAGATCGTAGTGATATGAAATATTTTTGCGCGCCTGACCGCGGTAGTTGCGTTTGAGCCAAAACAAAAACCGCTCGTAGGCGCGCACCACCCCCATGCCCGGAAACCCGTCGTACACGCGGTTGTTAGACGTCATCACCAGATCCATGAATGTCTGCAAATCGGGCGTGCTCCACCAACCGTCCATATAGGCCTCGGAAAACCCGATGCTGCCGTCGCGGATCAGGCGGGTAAAACAATCAGAATTGTGCACATCAAGCCGCGCCGCAGGGCCCGGCGTTGCAGCCTGACGACGAAAAATCCGCCCGTCGGGCAGATGGATGTCGAGCCGTCCGTTTTCCAGTCGCTCTAGCGTCGACAAAACGGCCCGAAAATAGCGCGGCAGGTTCTTTTGGCCGCGCGCGCTGGTCAATATCTCCATGGCAATAATCCGTTCAAATCAGTCAACGCACTATAACAGATCATCCAGCGCCGTCATCAGCTTTGCCACTTCCTCGGGCGTGGTATAATGCACGAAACTCAGCCGCAAAACGCCGTGATCCGGGTCCTCGCCCAGCGCTTCGATCACCCGCACGCCGTAAAAATCACCGCCTCCCGCCATAATCCCGCGATCCGCCAACCCGGCCGCCACCGCTGCGCCGCGCGCAGGCAGGGCTACGGCGACCGTCGGCGCGCGCAACGCGGCATCGCGCGGCCCAATCAGACGCACGGCGTTGCGCCCGGCCAGATAATCCAAAAGCGGTTGCAGCACCGCGGTTTCGTGCGCGCGCATCAGATCGCGCGTCTGCGCCGCCTTGTCAGCGCTGGATGTTGCGTCGCCAAAATGGTGGCCATGCAAGTCTTCAAGATAATCAACGATCCCCGCGCAGGCGGCAATCTGTGCGTGGTCCGGACCGGCGGGTGTCAGACGTTTATAAAGCGCATCAGTATTGAAATAATGTCCCTGATTGGGCAACGCCGCAGCCAGCGCCCGCTCGACCACCATGATTCCCTGATGCGGTCCATAGGTTTTATAGCTTGAAAACAAATAGATATCCGCGCCAAGCGCCCCAACGTCGGGCAGGCCGTGCGGCGCAAAAGATACCCCGTCAACGCAGCTGTACGCCCCGGCGGCGCGTACGGTAGCGCAGATTTTCGCCACCGGATTGATCTCGCCCACCACGTTGGAACAATGGGGAAAACACACCAGCCGCACGCGCCCATCCAGCAGGTTTTCCAAATCTGCCACATCCAGATGACCGCTTTGCGGGTCAACCCGCCATTCGCGCACGTCAACGCCCCGGTCCGCCAGCCGCCGCCACGGGCCGGAGTTGGCCTCGTGATCCTGATTGGTGACGATGATCGCGTCGCCTGCACTCAACATCTGGCCAAATGCCTGCGCCAGAACATAGGTATTTTGCGTGGTCGACGGCCCGAAACTCAGCGTGTCGCCAGTAACGCCCAACCACGCTGCCAGTCGGCTGCGCGCCTCGTCCATTTCCTGACCGCCAAGGACAGAAGCCTGATAGTCGCTGTAGGGCTGCACTTTGCGCTGATGATAGAACCGAAACAACCGATCAATAACCCGCTGACAGGTATAAGACCCGCCCGCGTTTTCAAAAAACGCCTGCCCCTGCAAGGACGGCTCGGCAAAAGCCGGAAACTGCCGCCGCACGAAACCCACGTCAAGCACAGCCGCCATCATTCCCCCCCTGCTTCTTCATCTTTGTCCAAATACTCGCGCGCGCAGCGCAGGCTCAAACCCCCATCGGGGGTTTAGAGCCCTGGTTCCAGGTCACGCGTTCACATCGACCACCACGCGTCCACGCACTTTGCCTTGCAAAATATCAGCACCCAGCGCAGGCAAATCGGATAGAACCGCAGGCACGATCATGGCCTCAAGCAGATCAAGCGGCAAATCCTGCGCGATACGTGCCCACGCCCGCACGCGGTTTTCATAGGGCTGCATGACGCTGTCGATTCCCAACAAATTGACACCGCGCAACAGAAACGGAATGACCGATGCAGGCAATCCGGCTCCGCCCGCCAGACCGACCGCGGCCACCGAACAGCGGTACTTCATCTGCCCCAGCACCCGCGCCAGCATCGCACCGCCGACCGCGTCGACGCATCCCGCCCAGACTTCGGCTTCCAACGGGCGTTTGACGACC
>CAZPQL010000089.1:0-8962 GCA_964588725.1 uncultured Rhodobacterales bacterium | reverse complement strand
ATCGCCATAAGCGCGCAAAGCGGCGATTTGCGCATCGGGTGCTCCGGCAATCACGCCACCGACTTCGCAGGCGGCAGCAAAAAGCGCCGCAGTCTTGCCGCGAATAACCCGCATGTAAACAGATTCGTCCGTGGCCAAATTTTGGGACGCCGTCAGCTGTAAAACTTCGCCTTCAGCAATCGTTGCCGATGCATTGGCGAGGATGTCGAGCACGATCAGCGATCCTGTTTCCACCATCAACTGAAAGGCACGCGAAAAAAGATAATCCCCAACCAGCACTGACGACTTATTGTCCCACATCAGGTTTGCCGTGGGGCGGCCCCGGCGTTTTTGGCTTTCGTCGACCACGTCGTCGTGCAAAAGCGTCGCCGTGTGAATAAATTCGACCGTTGCGGCAAGATGCACGTGGTACGGGCCGGTGTAATTGCAAAGCTGCGCCGCCGCCAGTGTCAGCATGGGTCGCAGACGCTTGCCTCCCGCGTCGACAAGATGCGCGGTGACTTCGGGGATTCGCGGCGCGTTATCAGACGCCATGCGCGCACGGATCAACCGGTCAACGCCGATCAGATCGTCGACCAGCATCGCCGCCAGTCTATCGGGTGGATTTGTCTGTGCGCGCGTCAAGTTTTGAGGTCTCTATCATTTGTCTCGACAAGCTGATGGGCCTGCAGTTAGTTGAAAGTATGAAAGAACTTTTGCGCACCAACAACCCTACGGTCATTGCCTTTGCGACGGCCCTTCTTCGCGCAGAGGGTATAGACTGCTTTGAATTGGACGTCCATATGAGCGTTCTTGAGGGGTCGATAGGTGTTATGCCACGCCGCCTGATGGTGATCGACAAAGAAAGTTTCCGCGCCCGTGCCATTTTGCGTGACAACGATATTGAGCTGCCGGAAAACTGATGTCGGGCGGTGCCAACACCACCTGTGACGGGTTTTTGGACGGGCGGCTTCAAATTCGCCAACCTGCCAATGGATACAGGGCCGGTACCGATGCTGTGTTGCTTGCGGCATCGGTGCGTGCGCAGGTTCAACAGTCGGTGTTTGAGCTGGGCTGTGGCGTCGGCGTTGCCAGCCTGTGTTTGGCGGCGCGGATCAGCGGACTGGAAATTTGCGGCGTTGAGTTGCAGAAAAATTGCGCCGCGCTCGCCCGTGAAAATGCGCGGGCAAATCGGCAAAAGTTTGATGTACGACAGGCTGATCTGGCTAAATTGCCCGCCGATATTTTGCAAAAAAGTTTCGACCACGTTATCGTCAATCCTCCTTTTTATAAATCATCTGACGGAACACCGGCCCGGAATTCAGGGAAAGAACAGGCGTTTCGTGAAACACTGGATTTGCAGGTATGGCTCGACACTGCTGTACGTCGTCTGAAACCGGGGGCGTGGATGACGCTGATACAGTTGACAGAACGATTGCCCGATGTGCTTCTTGGATTGCAGCGACGGTTGGGTGATGTTGAAATAAAACCCATTGTGTCGCGGAAAGGTCGCGCACCCGAGCGATTTATTTTACGCGGCAAGAAAGCATCAAGAGGCGAATTCAGACTCCACACACCCTTGATTATGCACGCGGGCGATAGCCACGCAGAGCACGGCAATAGATTCACCAGCGAGGTGCAGGGGATATTGCGAGACGGCAACGCGCTGAACTTTTGAGGCGTATTTGGCAATATTTTGCCGAATACAAAACCGGCGCGAAGATTTCGTGACACAACGCGCCTGTTGTGGTCAACTGTACCGGCACCAGGGGAGCATTTTTTGAAAACAGGAGAGACAATATGAGCTTGAGTTCACATTTGACCGAACTCCAGAAAAAACATGATAACCTTTCAAGACAAGTGGAATCGGAACAGCGAAGTCCGGGTTCCAGCGATCTTGATATTGGAAAACTCAAGAAACAAAAGCTCAGACTAAAAGAGGAAATCGCAAAACACGGGTCGAATTAACCCGCGATTTATATGCAGTAAGGATTGGGCCGGTCATTCAGGACCGGCCTTTTTTATACGACGAATTGCCCGCCATTGGCTGTCAGCGTTGAGCCGGTAATAAATCCGGCGTCGTCCGAGGCCAGAAAAGCCACACAGCGCGCGATTTCCCCGGCCTCACCCAACCGTCCCACCGGAATTTGCGCGATAATGCCGTCACGTACCTTTTCCGGCACCGCCATAACCATTTCGGTAGATATGTACCCCGGACAAATGGCGTTCACGGTGATGCCCTTGAATGCACCCTCCTGCGCAAGTGCCTTGGTAAAGCCCAGATCACCAGCTTTGGCGGCGGAATAATTCGCCTGACCCATCTGTCCCTTTTGGCCGTTGATCGACGAAATATTGATGATACGCCCGAATTTGCGTTCGCGCATACCGTTCCACACCGGATGAGTCATATTGAAGACGCCGTTCAGATTTGTGTCGATGACTTCTTGCCATTGCGCGGGTGTTATTTTGTGGAACATTGCGTCGCGGGTGATCCCTGCGTTGTTGACAAGAACCTCGACCGGACCGACGTCAGCCTCGACGGTGGAGAGTCCTTTTACACAAGCATCGTAATCGGCAACCGACCATTTATAGGTCGGGATTCCCGTTTCAGAGGTGAATGCCTTGGCGGCCTCGTCGTTGCCGGCATAGGTGGCGGCAACGTTGTATCCTTTGGCGCTGAGCGTTCTTGATACGGCCGCGCCGATGCCGCGCGATCCTCCGGTTACTAATGCTGTTCTTCCCACGTTGGCGTTCCTTATCGCATTGAAAAAATTGGTTTGTTACGGGCGTTCCACGCACATGGCGACGCCCATGCCACCGCCGATGCACAGCGTGGCCAGACCGCGTTTTGCGTCGCGCCGTTGCATTTCAAATAGCAAAGTATTCAGAATGCGCGCACCCGACGCGCCGATCGGGTGGCCAATGGCGATGGCACCACCGTTGACGTTGACGATGGCAGGATCCCATCCCATGTCTTTGTTCACAGCGCAGGCTTGGGCGGCGAAGGCTTCGTTGGCCTCGACAAGATCAAGATCGGATGCCTTCCAGCCCGCTTTTTCCAGTGCCTTGTTGGACGCAAATATCGGCCCTGCGCCCATGATCGACGGGTCCAGCCCGATCGTCGCGTAAGACACGATGCGCGCCAGCGGCGTGATGCCGCGTTTTTCGGCGTTCGCGGCGGTCATTAGCAATACGGCAGCCGCCCCATCGTTGATACCGCTGGCGTTGGCGGCAGTGACCGTGCCGTCTTTGTCAAAAGCCGGACGCAGTTTTTGCATGTTCTCCAGCGTTGCGCCGTGGCGGATATATTCGTCTTTATCGACAATAGTTTCCCCCTTGCGGGTCTTGACGGTAAAGGGCGCAATTTCGTCGGCAAACCTGCCGGCATTCTGTGCGGCCTCGGCTTTGTTTTGCGACGCCACGGCAAATTCATCCTGCATATCGCGCGAAATCTGCCATTGTTTGGCGACGTTTTCGGCAGTGGTCCCCATGTGGTAGCCGTTGAATGCGTCCCACAATCCGTCTTTGATCATCAGATCAACGAATTTGACGTCACCCATTTTGTGTCCGGCACGCAGATGTGCAACGTGGGGTGACAGGCTCATGTTTTCCTGCCCGCCGGCAGCGACAATATCTGCGTCACCCAACTGAATATGCTGGGCCGCAAGCGCTACGGCGCGCAGGCCCGATCCGCAGACCTGATTGATGCCCCAGGCCGGGCTTTCTATGGGTAGCCCCGCGTTGATATGGGCCTGACGCGCCGGATTCTGACCCTGTCCGGCGGCAAGTACCTGACCCAGAATGGTTTCGGACACTTCGGAACTATCGACGCCGGCGCGGCTGACAATTTCCTGAAGAACACAGCTGCCCAAATCGTGGGCCGGTGTGGTTGCGAATGCGCCAGAAAAACTGCCGACGGCCGTGCGCGCCGCCGAGGCTATAACAATATTTGTCATGATGTGTCCTTTGCCAAAATGATACGATCTACCCACAGCCTAAGCAATTTTCCGCAAGGAGATAGTCGAATCGATCACGCACGTTAATTTCGCGAATCAGTTAGATTGTTTACGAAAGTTGCGCAACCACTATGTTATCGAAACTATATTTTGTCCGAAGTCGGGCTTCCCACGGTGTGACGTGACCCTATTTTGGCACAGATGTTGAAAAAGACGCAAAAATGCGGCTGCTTCAACGCGCGGCCATTTTACCGTCTTCGTCCTCGAGCCAGTGCGGCATCGTTGTGGGGCGGCCAAATAGATATCCCTGCATGCAATCAACACCGACCGAATTCAGAAAAGCGGATTCTTCCGGTAGTTCGACGGCTTCGGCAACGGTTAACATATCAAAATGCTGCGAAATCGAAATCAGCGCCTGCATCAACACCTGATTGCCGGAATCCAAGTGAATATTGCGGACGAACTGACCGTCGATTTTGACGATATCAAAGTAGAATTCCTTGAGGTATCGGAATGACGTGAATCCGGCGCCGAAATCGTCCAGAGCAAAACAAATCCCACGTTTGTGCATTTCCGCCATAAAAACCGTCACGAGGTCCGGCATGACCATGGCCGACGATTCGGTAATTTCCAAAATAAGTCGTTCGGCAGCGGTGCTGTCGTTTGCCAGACCACGGTTCAACACCTCAGTCCAAAGAGGGTAACCAATACTGCGGGCCGACATGTTGATCGACAGGCGCAACGAGGGTTCTTCGGCCAGGGATTTCAGTCCCAGTTCAAGCGCTGTGCAATCAATCACGCGGCCCAATTCCTGCGTCTCAACAACGTGAATGAATTCGGCGGCTGGCAATACATTGTGGTTGTCGTCCAGAATTCTGATCAGCCCCTCGTAAAACGCGGGTTTGTCGGGGCGGTTCGCGGTGACCACCGGCTGAAAGGCCAACAGCACGTCTTTTTGACGAACGGCCGCGGCGACCATTTCCAGCGTGCTTGTACGGCGCCGCGATGTGGCAAAACTCAGCGGACTGTCTGTTTGATCAACTTTCGCCATCACCTCTTTAATATCCATTCTGTGGCCTTTTATCGATTGGTTCGCGACCGCTTCACCAAATGCGAATTCCACTAATAAAAGGTAAATATTCGCTTTTTGTTCCAATTTTGCTAAAATGTTTTCCAAAATGAAATAGTGGCGAAAAGGGCAGGATAATGGACGGTAGATGCGATTGGGCGACCAGCCTGAAAATTTATCACGATTACCACGATTTTGAGTGGGGCGTGCCCGAATTTGACAGCCGCGCGCTATGGGAAAAGTTGACGCTTGACGGTTTTCAGGCTGGGTTAAGCTGGTTGACCATCCTCAAGAAACGCGACAATTTCCGCGCCGCGTTTGATGGTTTCGATCCCAATGTTGTGGCCGAGTACGGCGAAGACGATGTCGCGCGGCTTTTGCAGGACGCGGGAATTATTCGCCACGAAGGTAAGATCAGGGCCACGATAGGCAATGCCAGGGCGTGGCAGGCCATTGAGGCCGAACAGGGATTTGACAGGTTTCTGTGGGATTACGTGGGTGGCAAGCCGATCATCAACCGCAACCGAAAAATGGGCGATTATCCGGCGCAGACGCCGCTGTCAGCGCAGATTTCAAAAGATTTGAAAGCCGCGGGGTTCAAGTTTTGTGGACCTACGATCGTCTACGCCTTCATGCAGGCCGTGGGCATGGTGAACGACCATCTGGTGACCTGTCCAAGGCACAAGGCTGTGCAGGGTTTGTAAGCGATCCTGAGTCTGTCTTATTGGCGCAAATTTGTGCGCGGTTTGTAATGTAGTCTACGCAACACGGTCCAACGTTTGAGGCGAAAACAAATGTCAGGGGATGTCGCCGGAAATCATCGCAGACAAAAACACAATAGCGTCTTTGCTATGCCAGTCCGCGTCGCCGCGCATGCGGGCGATCTCGTTGCCCTGGGGGTCCAGGATCATTGTGGCCGGTAGACCAAAAACGGCCATTTCTGCAGACAGTGCCTGTTGTGGATCAAGATAGGTTTTTAAGTTTGTGATATTGACCTCATCAAAGAAGCTCGCGATTGCCGGGGCCGGATTGCGGCCTGTGGCGATCAGAACGACCTGAAAATCATCCCCACCCAATTCGGCCTGAAGCGCATCAAGCGACGGCATTTCCTTGCGACACGGCGCGCACCATGTGGCCCAGAAATTGAGCAACACATACCTGCCCTTGAATGCCTGCAAATTTGTCTCAGCGCCGTCAGAATCAGTAATCGTTAGTGTGGGAACAGATTTGGGTGTTGTGTGGATCGCCAATTTGCGCATATCGCCGGTGCGCAGGGCCAATAATTCGTCCCTGTCAATTGACTGGCCGGGCGTGCTATCTGCGCCGGAAGCGGCGCGTTCGACAGGCTTGTCAGCGGGTGTAAAAATGAAATACAGCACCCCGGCAAGCACAAGAACTCCGGCGATGAGAAGACGGGGTAAGGTCATTTTGCGGCGCTCCCTGAGCAAACGAGAATCAAGTCATGGCGGACAAGAAATCATCAAATCAAATGTGGGGGGGCCGGTTTGCTTCCGGGCCTGACGCCGTCATGGAGGCGATCAACGCGTCCATTGCTTTTGACAAACGTTTGGCCCGTCAGGATATTGACGGCTCCTGCGCACATGCTTTGATGCTTTCTGCCTGCGGTATTATCAGTGATAAAGATGCAAAGACCATCCGTGAAGGCCTGCTCACCGTATTGTCAGAAATTGATAGCGGGGCGTTTGACTATTCGGTGGCTTTGGAAGACATCCACATGAATATCGAGTCGCGACTAAAAGAACTGATAGGAGAGCCAGCCGGACGCCTGCATACGGCGCGGTCACGCAACGATCAGGTGGCGACGGATTTCAAACTGTGGGTGCGCGGTCAGTTGGACGACCTGTCGGCGGGACTGGTCGAGCTGATGAAAGTGTTGCTGGATCAGGCCGAGGCCGGTGCCAACATGGTTATGCCGGGGTTTACGCACTTGCAAGTGGCGCAACCGGTGACATGGGGCCATCACATGATGGCCTATGTGGAAATGTTCGGGCGCGATGCCGGCCGCATGAGAGATGCGCGCGTGCGTATGAACGAGTGCCCGCTCGGCGCGGCCGCGCTGGCCGGAACGTCGTTCCCTATTAACCGGCAACTGACTGCCAAGACCTTGGGGTTTGACCGTCCAGCGGCCAATTCGCTGGACGCTGTATCGGATCGCGATTTCGCGCTTGAATTTCTGTCCTGCGCATCGATCTGCGCCACGCACCTGTCGCGCTTTGCCGAGGAACTGGTGATCTGGTCGTCGGCACAGTTTGGATTTGTGTCGCTGTCGGATCGCTTTTCCACCGGCTCCAGCATTATGCCGCAAAAGAAAAACCCGGACGCAGCAGAGCTGATCCGCGCCAAAGTTGGCCGGATCAACGGCGCGCTTGTGGCGCTGTTGACGGTCATGAAGGGTCTTCCGCTGGCCTATTCCAAGGACATGCAGGAAGACAAGGAACAGGTGTTCGACGCCGCCGACAGTCTGGCGCTGGCACTGGCGGCGATGACCGGGATGGTTGGCGACATGACGCCAGACAAAGACGCGCTGGAACGGGCGGCGGCGCAGGGGTATTCCACCGCCACCGATCTGGCTGATTGGCTGGTGCGGGCGTTGAACATGCCATTTCGGGACGCGCACCATGTGACCGGCGCGCTGGTCAAAATGGCCGAGGGTCAGGGGTGCGATCTGGCCGACTTATCGCTGGCGGACATGCAGACGGTTTGCGCAGAAATTAACACTGCGGTCTATGATGTGCTGGGCGTGTATAATTCCGTGAACAGCCGGACCAGCTTTGGCGGAACGGCATCGGAACAGGTACGCACACAAGTGGCGCGTTGGCGCGAGGAGTTGGCATGAAAATACTGATCTTACTCGCTGTTTTGGCCACCGGTCTGTCGGGGTGCGGCATCGACGGCGAACCCCTCACACCACCGGCGAAAACGGCGTCCTGAATGTCGGGACTGCGCGCAATCTATCTGTTATTGACGGTGGTGGGCACCATTGTGCCGCTGTTCAATTTATACGCGTGGATTGGACTTAATGGCGTTGATTTCCAAACGCTGGCCCTCGCGTGGTCCCCCACAGCCGCAAATGCACCACTATTTTGGGATTTGCTGATTTCGGCGGTCACGCTTTGCATCTGGATTCTGGCCGAAACTTATGTGCGCAAAGACTATTGGGTTTTGCTATGCATCCCCGCGACATTCGCGATTGGCGTGTCCTGCGGATTGCCGCTGTTTTTGTTCTTGCGCACACGACCCATAAACTGATGGATCATTTTCTGTATAAAGACGGCGCGCTACATGCCGAAGACGTGGCCATCGCCGAGATCGCCGCCGCCGTTGGCACGCCGTTTTACGTCTATTCGTCCGCCACGCTGACCCGCCATTACCAACTGTTCCAGGAGGCACTTAGCGGTCTGGATCACCTGATCTGTTTCGCCATGAAAGCCTGCGGAAATCTGGCGGTGGTCAAGCTGCTGGGTGATCTGGGCGCGGGTATCGATGTCGTGTCGGGCGGTGAATACGCCAAAGCGCGTGCGGCGGGCGTTCCGGGCGACCGGATCGTGTTTTCGGGTGTCGGCAAAACCCGGGTCGAGATGCGCGAGGCGCTGCAAGGTGGCATTCGGCAATTCAATGTGGAAAGCGAGCCTGAACTCCTTGCTCTGAGCGGGGTGGCTGCGGAATTGGGCATGACCGCGCCCATCGCGCTGCGTGTCAATCCCGATGTCGATGCCAAAACCCACGCCAAGATTGCCACGGGGAAATCCGAAAACAAATTTGGCGTTCCTATTGCCCGGGCCCGCGAAGTGTACGGCATGGCGGCAAAACTGCCCGGTATCAAAGTTGTCGGTGTCGACGTGCACATCGGATCGCAACTGACCGATCTGGAACCGTACAGGCTGGCATTCAACAAAATAGCTGACCTGACGTGTGTGCTGCGTAATGACGGTCACGT
>CAZPQL010000088.1:0-9357 GCA_964588725.1 uncultured Rhodobacterales bacterium | reverse complement strand
CCCTGCATCCTGGTGCGCCACGAAACCGGCCCCGAGGATATTCGCGGCCTTTACGCAGCGCAGGGAATTTTGACCGAAAAAGGCGGTATGAACAGCCACGCGGCGGTGATCGCCAAAGGATTGGGACTTCCCTGCGTCGTCGGCGCGTCGGATATGGTATTGGATATAAAGGAAAAAACGCTGACGACCGCCGGGGGCACGATTCTGGCAGAGGGCGACGTCATTACCATCGACGGCACAGGCGGTGGCGCGTATCTGGGCGACGTGGCCAAACACCCGGCTGATCTGGACGGTGCGCTGGCGACGCTGATGGACTGGGCGGGTGAATTTTGTGACATCGGCATCCGTGTCAATGCCGACACACCGGCGGAGGCCCGTACTGCGCGGCGTTTTGGCGTGCAGGGCATCGGGCTATGCCGCACCGAGCACATGTTTTTTGACGCCGCGCGCCTGACAGTGATGCGCGAAATGATACTGGCCGGCGATGGTGCCGACCGGAGACCGGCGCTCGACCGGTTGTTGCCGATGCAACGGGACGATTTTGTCGAGCTGTTTGAAATTATGGGCGACCTGCCCGTGTGCATCCGGCTGTTTGACCCGCCGCTGCACGAATTTTTGCCGCATTCGCGCGACGAAATGCAGGATTTGGCCGAGGCAATGGACCTGCCGGTGTCGCGGGTGATTGCCCGCGCCGACGAATTGGCCGAATTCAATCCGATGCTGGGGATGCGCGGCGTGCGTCTGGGCATCACCGTTCCAGAAATTTACGACATGCAGGTGCGCGCCATTTTCGAGGCCGCCATCGTTGCCGGCGTCACGGGCAAACCGGTGGTACCAGAGATCATGATCCCGCTGGTGTCGGCCCACCGCGAAGTGGAAATCATCCGCGCGCGCATCGAAAACGTGGCCCGCGACGTCGAACGTGAAAGCGGAGCCAACCTGATTTACCGTCTGGGTGCCATGGTTGAAACGCCACGCGCCGCGCTGCGGGCCGGTGACATGGCTGCCAGTTCGGCGTTCCTGAGCTTTGGCACAAACGATCTGACCCAGATGACCTATGGTCTGTCGCGTGACGATAGCGGACGATTCATGCACGATTATGTCAGGCAGGATGTGTTTCACGAAGATCCGTTTCTGTCGCTTGATGAAGACGGAGTGGGCGAATTGCTGTTGATGGCAGCCAAACGCGCCCGCGCCGGTAATCCCGACATCATTCTGTCGGTTTGTGGCGAACACGGTGGTGATCCCGCTTCGATTGCCTTTTGCCGCAAGGCCGGGTTTGACTACGTGTCGTGTTCGCCTTACCGCGTACCAATTGCCCGTCTGGCCGGGGCGCAATCGGCGGTTTTTGGTCGACACAAAACATCGGAGAACGCCGATTTGGGCTGAAGAGTCGGCTGCGACAAATAGGTTTCAAACGCCAGAATCGATGCAATTGTTCATGATTTAGAAACGAATTGTTGCCATTTCACCACAAGAATACGGTAGACATTTCCGTCCGCCTATCTATTCCAGCGCGGATTCGATAATTCATTCGCGGTGTCGGATCGGACGATTAGACGAACTTTGGGGTGGGCCATGAAAATTTTCCGGACTTTGATCATAGTGATGTTTGGATTAATCGGCGCATCTTTGACCGCCCAGGCCGGTGTGACAGCCAGCAGTTCCAGCGCGTTACAGGACGATATTAATGCGCGCATTGTGACCATGCTGGGGCAGGAACAATCGATTCTGCGGCGTACTTCGACAACGCGTCTTTCGGAATTGGCCAGTTCTGCGCCCAAACGGGTGCGCCGACGTTGGATTTTCGGGCGGCCCATCGTTGACGACGACGGTTTTGCCTATTCGACGGCCTCGCTTGCCCGTCTGCCGCGCGCACGCGGTGACGCACAGTGGAAATGCCTGTCAGAGGCACTGTATTTCGAAGCGCGCGGTGAAAGCGTGAAGGGCCAGTTCGCGGTTGCCGAGGTCATTTTGAACCGTGCCGACAGCCGTGGATTCCCAAATTCGGTGTGCGGTGTCGTGGGGCAGGGTGCCGGACGCGGTAAGCACCAGTGCCAGTTTTCCTATAAATGTGACGGTCGCGCCGAAGTGATTTCCGAAGCCGCCGCCTATACGCAGGTCGGCAAAGTCGCCAAGATCATGCTGGCCGGCGAGCCGCGCATCCTGACAAAGGGTGCCACCCATTACCACACAACTGCCGTGAACCCTGCGTGGTCCCGCAGTTTTGCCAAAACCGCGCGAATCGGCGTGCATCTGTTTTACCGCGACAATCGGCAGCTTTCGCGGAACTAACGTGTCCTGACCTTGCTGCCGGATTTTATCCGGCAAAATCCTGCGAAATAAAAAATCGTCCGCAATGGGGCGACTTGCCGTCAAATGCCAGCCCGGCACCCATCATTTTCATGCGCCGGTTCAGCAGGTTTTTGCGATGTCCACTTGACGCCATCCATTCGGCCACGACGTTCCGTGCCAGCGACGCGTAACTATGCGCCGCAATCGGTTTGCCCGCACCATCTCGGAAACGACAGTTTGCGGCGCTGATCACGCGAAAAGGCTGACGCCCCAGGCGATACCGGTCGATAAAAGCTATGTTCTCGGCCGCGGTTTTGAAGCTGACCCCGGCACTTTTTATGCGCGGTTTGAGCGAGGACTGGCCTGCAACCGTGGATCGGTGGCTGAGTTTGCGGGCCCGCGCCATCCACGCCGCGTGCGTTGCGGCAACCTTGGTCAAACCGGCGGATGCCGTCAGTTGGCGCAGGTTTTTTTGGCAACGAACATGATTCAATTCAACCAGCACAGCACTGCTGAAAAGGCCCTGATTTGGGCTACGGGTAGATATCGTCTTGCCCTGCGCCGCCGTAAAAGCGGGCTTTGCACAGGCAGCAAAGGCGCTGTGCGGCAGCGCGCAAACCAGTGCCAAGGCTACAATTGATGTCAGTTGCATGTTGTCGCTCCGGTCGTGTGCACGTACGCCGGCCAGCAGACCCGCACCCGCGTCAAATGTCCATAGCCATGGCCGTCGGGGATTTTGGTTCTTGTTTGCGCGCAGTGGCGGCGCTAAACCCGCGCCAGAACTACTTTTTGGTGGCCATGGACTCTGATTTGCCTACATCAGCCGCGCAACCCGACCGGCCGGATCGCATTACGGTGCGCGATACGCGGCGCGAAGTCGAAATCGGCGCCTTTCAGATCGAGCAAGGCGTCACGCAGCGTCTGTCTTTTACCGTGATACTGGAGGTTGCGCCGCCTGAAGGTGCAACGGGCGACGACGTTGATCGGGTGCTGTCCTACGACACAATTGTACAGGCAATTGACGAACAGCTTGGCGTCGGGCGTGTCAATCTGCTGGAAACACTGGCAGAGCGCATTGCGGCTCAGGTGTTGACCGACAAGCGCGCAAACCGTGTGTCAGTGCGCATCGACAAGCTCGACCGGATCGACGGCAGTCTGGGCGTAGAGATCACCCGCACCCGCGAGGCGCTGCGGGACGTGCCCGCAAACTCTGGCATGCAGGATACGCAGCCGGCGGTAGTTTTTATACCGAACACGCTGCTGCATTCGACCGCTCTGGGTGACTGGTTGGATGCAATCAATGGCACCAACCGGCCTACTGTCATTTGCGTTGACACGGTGCCGCGCGATCTGCCTCGTTCGGGCGACAACATGGTCAACCGGCACCTTGCGTTGCTGAGCATCGAACAAAATGCGTGGCTGCTGGCGGGCAAGGACAACCGCTGCACCGTGGTCAGCAGCCGCACCGAGCTGGACTGGGCGTTGCAGCATCGGCATCTGACCGTTTGGGCACCCTCGCAGCTGGTGTTGAACGCGGCAAACGCCCCCGCCGATCATAACAATTCTGCGTTGGAACTGGCGCGCTGGCTGGCGGGCGTGTTGAATGCCGGAGCGTTTTTTGTGGCGCTGGGCGACGGGGCGAAGGGATCCGACATCACGCTGTCAACGCCGGCAGAGATCAAAGCCTGATGGCAGACCGCGCGTATTTTCGCCCGTTGGCGCAGCATGGTCGCGCCCGACCCAACGGTGCCCGCAGTCTGGCGGGCTCCGGTGTTTGGTTCAGCCATTGTTCTGTGGTGTCGCGCGCCGCGCCCGAACGGATCGTGCGCAACGCCGAAGTCCCGCGCCACGTTCTGGATCGGCTGAGCGCCCTGCGCCCGCCTCTGTGTGGGCTGTCGCTGGACGTTGTGCGCATCATGGGGATACTGAACGTCACGCCCGACAGTTTTTCGGACGGTGGTTTGCACCACAGTTTTGACGCTGCGGTGGCGCGCGGAGAAGAGATGCGCGCGCAGGGTGCTGATATACTGGACATTGGCGGCGAATCGACCCGTCCGGGTGCCGCACCCGTAAGCAAAGAAGACGAAACAGCCCGCGTGGTGCCGGTGATTGACGCGCTAGGCGGTGTGGTGTCGGTGGATACACGCAAATCTACGGTGGCGCGGCCCGCGATCGCGGCGGGTGCCGGGCTGATCAACGACGTTTCGGCACTGACCTATGACGCAGATATGTTGGCGGCGGTGGCGCAAAGCGGCGCGGCTGTATGTCTGATGCATGCCCAGGGCGACCCCAAAACCATGCAGGATGATCCGGTTTACGATAATGTCGCGCTGGATATTTATGACTACCTTGCGGCGCGGGTTGCAGTCTGTGAAGCCGCCGGTGTGCCGCGCGGTCGGATCATCGTCGATCCCGGCATCGGATTTGGCAAAACACAGGCGCATAATCTGGCCCTGATCCGCAACCTGTCACTGTTTCACGGGTTGGGGTGCGCGGTTTTGCTGGGCGTGTCGCGCAAACGGTTTATTGGCAGCGTCACTGGCGTTGAGCTTGCGCAGAACCGTTTGGCGGGGTCGCTGGCGCTGGCGCTGGAAGGCGTCAGACAGGGGGTTCAGATGTTGCGTGTGCATGATATAGAGGAAACACGACAGGCAATAAAAATGTGGCAGGCGACGCTGTGAAAGCAAAATTTCGGGGAACCGGTTTATGACGCGCGATCTTTTTGGCACAGACGGTGTGCGCGGTCAGGCAAACAGCTATCCGATGACCGCCGAGGTTGCCATGCGGCTGGGTTCAGCTGTGGGTAATTATTTTCGCCGCGACAAGTCCGACTGCAAGGTGGTGATCGGAAAAGACACGCGCCGTTCGGGTTATATGCTGGAAAACGCCCTGACGGCGGGGCTTACGTCAACGGGGATGGACGTGCTTTTGCTGGGGCCACTGCCCACACCCGCGATTGGGCTGCTGACCCATTCGATGCGCGCTGATATTGGTGTAATGATTTCCGCTTCGCATAATCCTTATGTCGACAATGGCATCAAGTTTTTTGGCCCCGACGGGTACAAGCTTTCCGACCGCGCCGAGATTGAAATCGAGCGGATTCTGCGCGGTGACATTGCTTTGTGCAAACCGCAAAACATCGGGCGTGCGACACGCATCGACGACGCGCGTGGTCGCTACGTGGAATATGCCAAAACCACTTTTCCGGGCAAACGCCGTCTTGACGGTCTGAAGATCGTGGTCGATTGCGCCAATGGCGCCGCTTACAAAGTAGCGCCCGAAGTGCTTTGGGAACTGGGCGCTGAAGTCGTGGCCGTAGGTGTGGAACCGGACGGTTTCAACATCAACGCGGGCTGTGGGTCCACCAGCACCGATCAGGCCGTCCGCGCAGTGCTGCAGCACGAAGCCGATATCGGAATTTGTCTGGATGGCGACGCTGACCGCGTGATGATTATCGACGAAAAGGGGCGCGTCGCGAACGGCGATCAATTGATGGGTCTGATCGCGGCCCGTTGGGCATATGAGGGGCGTCTGATCGGGGGGACGCTGGTATCGACCGTCATGTCCAACTTGGGGCTTGAACGTTTTTTAAAATCTAAAAACGTCAAAATGCGGCGCACCGACGTCGGTGACCGCTACGTGGTCGAAGCCATGCGCGCCGGCGGCTTCAATCTGGGCGGTGAACAGTCGGGTCATATCGTCATGACCGACTTTACCACCACCGGCGACGGGTTAATCGCCGGGTTGCAGTTTCTGGCGGCAATGATCGAAACCGGTGAACCGGCCTCGGCGCTTACACAGGTTTTTGAGCCTTTCCCGCAGCTTTTGCAAAACGTGCGCTTCAACCGCGGTTCAAATCCTATGGGCAGCGATACCGTTCAGGCTGTCGTCAAAAAAGCCGAAGCGCGCCTGAAGGACAACGGTCGCCTTTTGATCCGCAAGTCGGGGACAGAACCCCTGATCCGCGTGATGGGCGAAAGCGAAGACGAGGTTCTGCTAAAGTCGGTGATTTCAGATATTTGCAACGCAGTTGAAAAAGCCGCTTAAAGCCGACTGCGGTTTTTTTGGCGGCGGGCTGTGCGCCACGACGTGGCATTCGCCAAAACCAGCCCCGAAAGAATAAGCGCAAGCGCCCCGACAAATTGTGCGGGCAGGCTTTCGGACAGCATCACCATGCCAATGATAATCGCCCAGACCGGTACCTGATAGTTGGTGAGTGACAAAAAACTTGGCCCTGCGGTGGTGATGATCCGCACAAGTATCAGCGTCGCCACCGCCGTGGGGACGACGCCCAGATATGCGATTCCGGCCATGGCTTCGGGTGGCGGATATTGTGGTATACCCTCAAGCGACAATGACAACGGCACCGCGATAATCGCTGCCAGTATCAGCGACGCGGCAGCAAACGACAAAAGCGGCGCAGGTGGGCTCAGGCGGGTGACGATTCCGCCGATAGCGTAGCACAAAGCAGCACTAAAACAGGCCAGTCGCGCCAACAGTTCGACAGGCGCGCCGGTCGAGTCAAAAATACCCGGACCGATCAGGACCGCAACGCCGCAAAAACCCGTGACGAACCCCGCTGATTTTAGCGCGGTCATGCGCTCGTCGGGCAACAGGACATGCGCCAGCGGCAACACCAAAAGCGGCACAACCGCCATATTGATGCCGGCAAACCCCGCACTGACATAAAGCTGTCCCCAGCTTAGCAATGAGAACGGCAATACGTTTGAAAATACCGCCAGCCCAAGGCAGTGCAGCCAGATGCGCCGCCCGGTCGCGCTTCGCAGGCCGGGCAAGCCGTCACCGCGGATAAACGCAAATGCGCCGATGAGCACCGCGGCCACAGACAGGCGCAAAGCTACGGTGGTCAAAGGCCCAAAACCCGTCAAGGCGAAGGCGACCGCCGGAAACGAGCCGCCCCAGATGATCCCAAGGGACATCAGCAAGAACCAGTTGAGAGCGCCCGGGCGCTGGAATGTCATGGGCAAAAGCCTTTGGCGCGGTGGTTTTTTCGCGGGACTTCGGCAACACCTATTTCTGAACGACAGCCACGTCAATTGCACTTGTGCCCGACCTCGGGTGCTGGTTCAATCGACCCGGAAAATACTGGAGCCCAACATGTTCACCGCCCCCACGATGGCCGAAATTGACGCGGCTGCGGCACGCCTGAATGGCCGGATAGTGCCGACACCGACTTTGGAATTGTCTTGCGGAAAAATGGCGGCGATGCTGCCCCAAGGCGCCAGTGTATCCATGAAAATGGAGCTGTTTCAAAACGCAGGATCGTTCAAAATCCGCGGCGTATTGCTGGGCGTTGACGGCATGACGGCCGACGACAGGCGCGTCGGCGTAGTGGCCGCAAGCGCGGGCAATCATGCGCTGGCTGTGTCGACCGCCGCGCAGGCCGAAGGCATCGATGCCCGAATCGTCATGCCCGATTTTGCCGACCCGATCCGCGTGCAGGGGTGCCGGGACATGGGTGCTCGGGTCGATCTGTTCCCCAGTATGGGTGCGCTTTTTGCTGCCATGGAACACATCGCAAAGAAAGACGGGCGCTATATGTTGCACGCCTATGAAGCCCCGCACATGACGCTCGGGGCGGCGACATGCGGGGCTGAATTTGCCCGCGCAGTGGATGGTTTTGATCTGGTGGTTGTCCCGGTAGGTGGTGGCGGTTTCATCAGTGGTATGAGTACGGCGATCAAACATCTGCACCCGGATGCTACGATATACGCCGTTGAACCGTTTGGCGCGGACAGTTTGTTTCAAAGTCTGAAAAACGGAAAGGCCACTGCACTTGAAAAGGTCGATACCATCGCTGACAGTCTTGGGGCGCCGGAGGCGCTGCCCAATTCATTTGCCATTGCCCGTCAGAATATAAAAGGCGTAGTTCGCGTGGAGGACAGCGAAATCGTCGACGCGATGCGGCTGATGAATGACACGCTTAAAATCATGCCGGAACCCGCCTGTGCCGCGTCTTTGGCGGCGATCCTTGGACCCCTGCGCGCGGAGTCGGCTGGCAGACGCGTGGGCATCGTGGCGTGCGGTTCCAACATTTCGGTTGCCCGGTTCAGCGCTATCCTTGGCTGTTAGGATGCGGCCCTCTGGCGTTATCCGCCGATAAATCTGGACCTATACCTGCGCGTGTCGCAGGCGCATTATTATCGGGTCCGCGCCAGCGGTCACAGTTGTACTGTGATCACCAAACGCGCCGGGCACGCTGACCCACCGAAACCGTCAAACAGAGAGCGCCCATGGATAATTCATACCGGACCAACGACTTTGAGCACATTGTCGAACTGGACCGCGAAAACGTTTGGCATCACCTGACGCCACATAAGAAATTTGAAACCACGGACCCGTTTGTCCTGGTCGAAGGTAAAGGCATACATGTCTGGGACAACAACGGTAAGAAATATATCGATGCAGTTTCCGGTGGTGTCTGGACTGTGAACGTCGGTTACGGTCGCGAAAGCATTGCCAATGCCGTGCGGGATCAGCTGGTCAAGATCAACTTTTTTGGCGGTCACGCAGGGTCGATCCCGGGCGCATTGTTCAGCGAAAAACTGCTGTCAAAAATGCCGGGAATGAGCCGGGTCTACTATTCCAACTCGGGCAGCGAGGCCAACGAAAAAGTCTATAAAATAGTGCGCCAGATTGCCCATAAAAAATACGGCGGCAAAAAGCACAAAATCCTTTATCGCGACCGCGATTACCACGGGACCACAATCGCGACACTGGCGTCGGGCGGACAGGACGAACGCGGAGCACAATATGGTCCGTTTCCTGATGGTTTCGTGCGCGTCCCCCACTGTCTGGAGTACCGCGCACAGTGGGACGTGGAAAACTACGGGCAGCGGGCGGCGGACGCCATTGAAGAAGTCATTCTGGCCGAAGGCCCCGATACGGTCGGTGCCATCGTGCTGGAACCGGTCACTGCCGGTGGCGGCGTGATCCCGCCGCCGCAGGGGTATTGGCCGCGCGTGCAGGAAATCTGCCGCAAATACGATGTGTTGCTGCACATTGATGAAGTGGTCTGCGGGGTTGGCCGGACGGGCAAAT
>CAZPQL010000087.1:0-9390 GCA_964588725.1 uncultured Rhodobacterales bacterium | reverse complement strand
ACCAAAGATTATGAATAGATTTAAAAAATATTATAACGGTCGTAGAGGGAGAAAGAGATGAAACTAAAACACATAGTAGAATCATTTATAGATGATAAGGTGGAGATTGATGAGGAAGGGTTTTTAGAATCAGTATCACGATATAATAGTTATGGAAACAACATTTATAGAGAAGGTAATTTAGCAGAAATAGCTAATACATTATCAGAGATAGCTAAATCAGCTACTATTCACGCTGTACGGGAAACTGGTGACGCGTTTGATAAGATAACAGTAAGCCGTAATATGAAAGAATTAAAACAATATTCAGACCAATTCAGTAAAGTAGCTACAGAAGCTTCTACACTACAACAGCGAATGGAAGGTTTATATGAAGATATGGGTAGAATTTTAGGTCGGTATTACGAAATAAATTCTATTGACGAGAGCGTTGCAATTGGTGAGAGTTCACTTGACGAAGCTAGCAAATTCGATACAACTAAAATGCAAGCTTTAATAAAACGCGATAAATTTCTAACTTATATAGTCAAAAAAGATTATAAGGGTAAGTTAGATGATACCATTTTAAAAACTCTATATTGGAGTTATATAAAGGGTGACAAAGTGATGGAAAAATTATACAGTAAACTATAATAAAGGGTAATTAAATGGGTTATTTCAATAAAAATAAAAAACCTCAATACAATAACAGAAATATTGACCAAGTTAGAGGGTTACAGGTGGAAGTGCGTAATAATAACATAGAATTTGCACTAAAAAAATTAAAAAAAATGATAAAAGAGTCTAAATTAATGTTAGACCTCAAGAAAAACGAGCGATTCACGCCCAATTCAGAAAAAACAAACAGAACAAGTAAAAAATCTCGCAAAGTATATAGAAAAAACTTAAAAAATACTTCATTTTAATAAAATTACATATATTTATATATGAATGAATACAATGTCGGTCTTTTCGACCATCATGCATTGTACCGATATGATATAATAACCTATTATAGTTCCTAATAACTATATTTCACATTAAAGTAAATAATGGGAGAATTGTAATGAGCAATTTATTAAAAGAAGCAATTGCTGACGCTAAAGCTGTTCGTGAGACTGCATTAGAAAACGCAAAAGCTGCATTAGAGGAAGCTTTCACACCTCGATTACAATCTATGTTATCACAGAAACTCAAAGAGGATGATTATGATGAAGATGAAGAAATTGCATCTGATGATGAGAAAACTCTTGATATTGATGTAGATGATGAAGATACAGAACCTTCTGGTGATGAAGATTTCGGTGATGGTGAAGATGCAGGTGAAGAACCAGTTGCAGACGATACTGCCGAAGAAGAAGAAGCAGAAGAAGGCGACGACCTTGACATTGAAGCTATAGTTAAAGAACTTGAAGCTGAGGACGAATCAGAACATTTTGATGAAGATGAAGATTTTGATGAAGATGAAGATTTTGACGAAGACGAAGAAGTTGCAGAAACTATTGAACTTAATGGTCAACGGTATAGTCTTGTAAATGAAGAGGATGATGACGAGGAATACGAAGTTTCGGAAGAATTTGACCAGTCATCTGGTGTAGGTTCGACAGGGGAACAGGGATTTGAGGAAGATGATTTTGACGATGACGCAAAACCTTTATCTATTTCAGAGGAAGATGATTTTGATGAAGATGATGAAGAACTTGATGAGATTGTTGATTTATCATCCTTACTGAAATCACTTTCCGAAGAGGAAGAAACTGATGAAGAACCAACCGAAGAGGAAGAAAAGCTTCAAAGAGAACTAAAAGAACATCGTAGAGTAATACGCTTTATGACAAAGAAATTAAATGAAGTTAATTTATTAAATTCTAAATTATTGTTTACTAATAAGTTGTTTAAAACTTATAATCTAAATAATAAGCAGAAACTCCATGTAGTTGAAACATTTGATAGAGCAAAAAATGGTCGTGAGATTAAATTAATCTATACAACTTTAACCGAATCATTCTCAGGTAGAACTTCTGGTACACGAGTTGCTAAGATAAATGAAAACTTTGCATCGAATCGAACTGCTTCAACTAAACCAAGAAAGAAAGTAATTTCCGAAGGTAGTGAGTTAGCTAGTAGATTTAAGAAATTAGCAGGAATTGTTTAATTAAAATATAATGGGAGAAAAAAAATGAGTGCATTAACAAAATTAATGGGTGGATATAATCCACACAAAGCACTTTTAGAACAGACAAAAGGATTGGTAAATAAATGGAATCCTACTGGACTGTTAGAAGGGATGGATACTGAACAAGAACTTCATGGTATGGCTGTCTTACTTGAAAACCAAGCTCGTGAATTAATTGACGAGTCTTCAAGAGCAGGAACATCAGCTGGGTCAGAAGAATGGTCAGGTGTAGCACTTCCTTTAGTTCGTAGAATTTTTGGTGAAATTGCTGCAAAGGATTTTGTATCAGTACAACCAATGAATTTACCATCAGGACTTGTGTTCTATTTAAACTTTAAATATGGTTCAAGTCAAACTGGATTCACAGACGGTAATAATATTCACGGAACAACTGAAACAGCAGGCGACCCAAGTGGTGGTTTATATGGTTCAGGTCGATTTGGATATTCAATTAATGATGATACAACTGCATTATATGCAACTGGAAGTACAGCTTTTACAGCAAATGCCACATCAGCATCTGTCTTACCAGCAACACTAGCTGATTTGAATTATGATAACGATATGTCTGCATCATTTTCAGCAGGGGATTTCTGGAAGGTGTCTGTAGCTACAGCATCATTTACAGATGTTGATTTGAATGGTGTTAGAGCATTTGATGTAACTGGAACAGGTATCGCAGATAACTATCCAGCATACGCTAAAGTAGTTGGTGACGAGGTTATCTTTGTGGTATCAGCGTCATCAGGTTATGATGCCTCTGAAGAAACAGCCACAGTAGCATATCATAAACAACCAACTGATATTACTCGTGGTGATTTCGAAGCCGGTGACAGTCACGATTTTGCAGGAAATGCAAGTAGTACTGGTGATAGTGTCGGTATTCCTGAAATTGATGTTGCGATGGAAAGTAAACCTATTGTCGCTAAAACTCGTAAATTGAAAGCTGTTTGGACACCTGAACTAGCTCAAGACTTAAACGCCTATCATAGTGTAGACGCTGAAGCTGAGTTAACTTCTATGTTGTCTGAATACATCTCAATGGAGATTGACTTAGAAATACTTGATATGTTGATTCAAAATGCGATGACGACTGAACATTGGTCAGCTCGTATTGGATATGAATATGATGGTAGTACAGCAGGAGCAACTCCTGGGTATAGTCAACAGGGAAATGCAGCTGGATATGCATACACAAAGAATGAGTGGTTCCAAACACTTGGTAATAAGATTCAAAGAGTATCTAACAAAATACATCAAAAAACAATGCGTGGGGGTGCAAACTTCTTAGTAGCTGGACCTGATGTATGTACTGTTATTGAATCAATGCAAGGTTGGAATGCTAGTACTGATGGTACTAAACAATCATTTGCAATGGGAGTTCAATCTACAGGAACATTAAATAACCGATTTACCGTTTACAAGAACCCATACATTATGGACAACACAATTCTTGTAGGTTTCAGAGGAAGTAATTTCTTAGAAACAGGTGCGGTTTATGCTCCGTATATTCCATTGATTATGACTCCGTTAATTTATGACCCAGTTAATTTTACTCCGCGTAAAGGTGTAATGACACGATATGCGAAGAAAATGATTAGGTCTGAGTTCTACGGTAAAATCTTAGTTGATGGTTTACAATATGTATAATAATTAATTTTATTATATTATTGACTAAATTAAAGGGGATAATTACTTATCCCCTTTTTTTTTATATTTTTTGATATTTATAAACGAAGGATTATATATAATTTAACGGAGATATGTAATGGCAGATGTTCCAATTTGGCCCGGAAGTGGCTCATATTCAGAAGTAGCACAATCAACACCTTATAGCTTCTATGATAGTGATACTACATTCATAAGTCATTCAGTAATGACAGCTGAATGGGCTACTAAACGATTAGGTTACCCTATAATGGAAATAGAACTTCAAGGTTCTCAAATATATGCTTGCTTTGAAGAAGCTGTTACTGAATATTCAGCTATCGTAAATAGATTTAATATTAAAGACAACATCAAGAAATTACAAGGTGCACCAACCTCATCAAACTTTACACACCAATTAGTAAATGATTTAGGAAGAGCTATCACAGTATCTAAAGCTTATGGAGCGGAAGCTGGCGTGGGTGGTAATGTAGATTGGAAAACTGGATATGTAGAAACGACAGCGAGTAAACAGGTGTATGATTTAAATGATTGGGCAATAGCTAATGAAAGTTCAAATGCAATTGAAATAAAAAGAGTGTTCCATGAACAGACACCAGCTATGTCACGATTTTTTGACCCATATGCGGGTTCAGGTGGTAGTAGTATGACCAATATGTTAGATAGTTTTGGGTGGAGTTCTGTGTTATCTCCAGCAGTTACATTTACAATGATGCCATTACACGAAGATTTATTACAAATCCAAGCTATAGAAATGAATGACCAAATTAGGAAATCCGCATACTCATTTGAATTGATAAACAATAAATTAAGAGTATTCCCAACACCCACATCGGGTTTTAAATTATATTTTCAGTATATTGTAGAAGCTGATAGATTTAAAAACTTCGCAGTAGATAGGACAGAAATTACGAGTACGAATGTCACAATGCAAACAGATTTTTCTAATATACGATATGATAATATGTCATATACAAATATCAATGACCCTGGAAAACAATGGATACGAAAATATACATTAGCTCTCTGTAAAGAATTGTTAGGAATGATTCGGAGTAAATATGGTACAGTTCCAATTCCAGGAGGCGAAGCTTCACTTGATGGTGACACTTTGAGAGGAGAAGCGACTGCTGAGAAAGATGCACTGGTATTGAGTTTAACTGAAATGTTAGAGATGTCGATGGATAATGAAATAATGGAAGAAGAAGCTCAAGAAGCAGAACACACTATGGCTATATTGAATAAAATACCATTAAAGATTTATGTAGGTTAATGAATATGGCTAGAAAATTCTTTTCAGACCGAGATGTTCAAGTATTTAACAAATTTAATAAGGAGTTAATCGACCAAGTAATTGGCCAGACTTGTATTGTGTATAAAATATCAGGAGAGGAAACTACCACTAATGTGTATGGTGAATCTTCCGGTTTAGGTAAAATATTTGAAAATGGTGTCGAGTTGCCGTGTTTAATTGAGTCTGACGATTTTAGTTGGAACCAAGATGAGTTTGGTCCGGATAATCAACAAACGGTAAAATTTTCTTTTTTACGACAGAAACTGATTGATAAGAATATTATTGTTGAAATAGGTGATATAGTAGAGTGGAATTATGCATACTTTGAAATAGATACTATAAATGAAAATAAATTAGTTGGTGGGAGAACTGGACAAAATTGGGAAGTAGTAGCATCGGCTCACTTAACACGAAGTAGTAAATTGAACATAATAGAAAGAAATAGATAATGGCTAAGAGAATAGTACCAGAAGCTCAAACACCTACACAGGATGTAAACAGAGCAGACCAAATTAGACGAAAGCAAAAAGAGTTTGTTTCAACCAATGAAACTTCAACTACTTTAATGGATGTTGATGGTGCTATAATGTGGCACTTGAAGAATAAAATAAAACCAAAAGTAGTAGATAATGGTGAGTTAGTAGATGTCCCAATTATTTGGGGTAATACTGAAAGATGGAATTCGGTACAAAATGATGGGTTTTTTAGAGATGTAAAGGGTAGAATAATGGTCCCACTAGCCATGTTGAAACGAGCTACTATGACACCATACGAAGGTACATTATACAATAAATTATCAGATGAATTATATTTTAATTATCAACAAAAATACTCAGATAGAAATAGATACGACAAATTTAGTAAGTTGTATGGGACATATAATCCATTGAAAGGTGAGGCAGAAGAATATGACACTTACCAAGTTAGGCTTCCTGATTTTGTTACTATTGGTTATGAATTAGTGATATGGTGTGAATACATAGAACAAGTAAATAATTTAACTGAATTATTAGTATTTTATGGTGGACAGAGTTGGGGGGATGGTAAAGATGGAAGACCTGCAATAGTAGTTAGAGCTACAGCATATAGTTTTTCAGAAGAAATAGGAACAGGTACTGATAGGTTAGTTAGGTCAACACTTACTTTGGAAACTGTAGCACCACTATTACCAAAAGATGTTTCAGATGATATTGTAACTAAAAAAGTACATTCGATACGGAAAACTAATGTTAGTTTTAATGAAAATATTGTTTAGTTATATTTATATAAGAACGATAGAGAGAAGAAATGCCTAGCAAAAATATAGAAGCGACTTGGGATTCCGTCACTACATCTTGGGAAAATTTATTACGCCCGGTGTGGGAATTATTTACATTTTTTGTACAGACTTTCGGTACAGTAAAGAAGCCAGAATATGAGAATATCTATAAAACGCTTGATGATGAAAAGAAAAAGAAAGTTGTTAAGTTAATTTGTATGGTTAAGGGTCAGAAAATTGAAGAAGAAAAAGAAGTACAGGATTTTAAGGTAACGATTGATGATATTGATTTAATATTAGAGAGAGCACGGAAAATAAGACCGAAATTGTTCTTGGAGAATGTAGGTGAATGATTATATTTTATACACGGATAGAAAAGAGAACTTTAGTTGCGATATAGCGTTAGAGGGTGCTAAGTTAAACGAAGCTTTTGCTCGAATTATATTAGAAACTAATGACCTAAGTTACATATTCACTGGTAAGATTGATGGTAGTGGTAAATGTAACATACCAATTAGACCTTTGAAGGGATTGATGGAAGTTCGTGATACTGGTAAAATGGTATTAGAAGTGGTAGCTGATGATACTTATTTTAAACCATGGGAATCTGAGTTTGTTGTTGATGCTCATACAAAACTTGAAGTAAAAATAAATGAACAATCACAACCACCCAAACCTAAAATTTCAGTATCAATTAATAATAAAAAGAAAGTTATTAGAGAAACACGACCTATTAAAAAACAATTAACACTTAAAGAAGCTATCAGAAATATGAGTAGTGTGTTAAAAGGAAATAATATAAATTCCTCAAATTTCAGTACAAATAAAAATAAAACTAAACGGTTGTTTACTGAATATTTTACTACCAACCAAATTAGTAACAAAGAGAAGAAAGACAAGATTTTGAAAGCAGTGATAGAAAACATAATCAGAGGATAGTTGAATGGCTCAATTAGATACATTTACTGGTAAATCACCAGCTGAAACTTATACTAAAATAATTCAGATAACAGATGATAACGAATTATTAGATGGAGTAGGAGCAGCAGTTTCACCTACTATTAGTGGTGATTTGAATGTAAACGGAGCTATATATATAGATGGTGTTGAAGTGGGAACTTCACAAGATTCTTATTGGACAGAAGATAGTAATGGTAACTTAAATCGTACCTCTAATGTAGATATTAATGGTACATTAGAAACGAATGGAATAACTATCGATAGTAATTCTTCACAAATTGATAAAGTCGGTGTGGGTACCTCATCACCGACAGCTAAGTTAGAAATTGTAATGGACCACACTACTTATGGAGGTGATACACCTCCATTCTTTTTGATAAAGGACCATACTGGACAGGAACATTTAAAAGTTACCCAAGAGGGCAATGTTGTATTAGGACATAAGACATCAGCTGAAACAGCAGAAGCCGGGGGAATTTATTATAATTCAACTGATAATGAATTTTATTTGGGTTATGATGAATAAAAATTGATTGAAAATTTAAAAAGTATATATATATATATAACAGAAATATATAGGAGATAACCAATGGCCGGTTGGAAAAAGATTATAGTATCAGGAAGTAGCGCCGAACTACTTAACATAACAGCCTCAGGAGCTATATCAGCTTCATCAATATCTACAAAAACATTAATAGTAACAGGTTCTGGTGAAATATCAGCATCGAGTTTATTATTGGGGACTGATTTAGAAGTACAACATGGTGGTACTGGACAGAGTACTTTAACTCAAGGTCACATTTTACTTGGTAATGGGACTACTGGTATAGCATCAGTAGCATCTGGTAGTTTAAACATCAATGATTTGTCATTTAGTAGTGAATATGCTAAAGGTCTCGTATCAGCGTCAGATGCACTAGCAGCTAGAACACATATTGGTCTTGCAAGCATGGCTAGTCAGTCTGCTGGTAGTGTTGATATAGACGGTGGAGATATTGACGGTGTGACACTCGGTTTTAACTCTGAAATAATAGCTACTGGTTCATTTAGTGGTTCATTCGTTGGTGATGGTAGTGGATTAACTGGAGTTTCGGTTGTCGGTTCATTAGTTGATTTAAGTGATGTTGGTTCAACACCAACTGCATCTGGTGACATATTAATAGGTGATGGTACATCTGTAGAAGCTCAAACAATATCTGGTGATATAACTCTGTCATCCACTGGCGTAGTTGGACTACAAACAGGTTCGGTATATTCTCATTCACTAGCCCCAGGTATAGATTTACAAGTCAGTAACATAACAGGTTCAAATATAAGTGCAAGTGGAACACTCACATCGGATACTTTAGTTGTAAAAGGGAACTCAACATTCACAAACCCAGTAACAGCGAGTGGTGGAGCTCATGTTGAAGGTACATTGTGGACAGATGGTACTAAAACTATAGGTCTTCATGTCGACAATGATATTAGTGCTTCTGGGTTTATTGGTGAATATTTTGAAATAACAAGTTCCATTTTAATAACAAGTGAATCAACAACATTTGGTAATGATGTTACTGATATTCATACATTCCACGGAGATATTGCTACAGTACTTACTGGTTCGGTAACATTCTCACAAGCAGCTGGACTTGCCCCAACTGATTATTTCCAAGGACCAGATGGAGCATATAGTTATCTAAGTGGTAGTGGTATATCAGGTAGTACCAGTATGAATGTAGATTTTCGGTCAGCACTCGGTGGTGTTACGGGTTCATTCTTTGGTTCATTGAGAGGGCCGACTTCTGAAAGTTTATCAGATAGAATTGGTACTCTTGAAAGTAGTACTACTACTGATACAGCGATTGGAGTAGCAACTGCATCATTAAGTGCATCGTTGTCGAGTTCTATTCAAGATAATACAACTAACATAGCAGCTAACGATACTGACATAACAGCGTTATTCACAAGTGCATCAGAGTTCACTGCAAGTATAGCAACTAATGTAACTAACATAGCAACTAACGATACTGACATAACAGCGTTATTCACAAGTGCATCAGAGTTCACTGCAAG
>CAZPQL010000086.1:0-9472 GCA_964588725.1 uncultured Rhodobacterales bacterium | reverse complement strand
AGGAGATGCGTTCTATATCTAACCGTGCTTCACAGCCGAAGATAAAGTCCCCTTGTCCACTTCTCCTAAACTGAGACAGACTTAATTGTCGCTCTATAATTAATCGCATCAGGAAAGCCTTTGAGGCCGTCTACACAGGCGATGTGGATGTCTTCTACGTCGCGCGCTGTTGAAGTTCGGTTAGAACTTTTAGCCAGAACTTCGTGCCTTCATTGTCGGCTATCCACATGCCCATCAGTTCTTTGTGACCTTCAGTATTGATGAAAAAGGCCAAGAAGATAGATTTGTTGGTAATGCGCTTAGCCTGGCGTTTTTTCACCACGATGCAGTCAAGGTAAACAATCGGGTAAACCGCATCTAACGGGCGCGGCTGTCACTAGATGACTTGTTTTATAACCGCATCAAAGATTTAACGGGTGCTCATGCCTTGTGTATAAAGCCAGAGGATTTTATCGTCCATGGAGGTGAAGCGAGGTTGGTATTTTTTTAACGAGCTTGGGTTCGAGGGCGTCGTCACGGTCGCGAGGCGTGTCGAGTTCAAACTCGCCATCTTCGGTTTTAACGCGCTCATTGCTTTTACCGTTGCGACTGTTTGATGGCGTAGACTTTTGATGTTTGTCGTAACCAAGATGCTCGTCCATTTCTGCGTTCAATGCCGCTTAAACGGTGATTTTCTTCAACATCTGACTAAATTCGTTTAAGTCTTCAGGTATTTTAATGCCTCTGGCCGCTTCCTTTTCGGAAGCTTCAAGCTCTTTCTTATTTTTTGTTCATCTGCCTATCCTTAACTTTCTATAGCGTAAATTGAGGTGGGCAGTTACGCTCTACTGGTATTCTATTCTATAGTTTCCTAAATACGTAGTCATATCGCGAATCTGAATCACAAATTTGGCTATTTATAAGCGTTTTACTTTTCTGATGTTTTACGATTTCAAGTCCACACGCTATAGCCCATTTAATAAAAATATCCTCTCTAACGTAAAAATGTTTTTTATCTGCAATTATAAACGGCTCTTTTGTAAATACAGCTTTGACTACTTCGTTGAACCTCTTGATAAATGCTTTAGCGCCTTGGTGCCTTAATACCCAAACTAGCCATCCTAATATTGAGTTACCATAATTTTTACCTTCCATTTCATTTTTGAAAGCCAATTCGCCGATGTATATCTCCGCTCCTGGTTTTGCAATTCGTGTAATTTCCTGTAAAGATTCTTTAACTTCATCTTCTGATGTCAACACAATAAAAACGCCGTTACAAACAACTTTATCAATAGACTCACTATGTAAACCCGTGCAACTAGTCTGGCCTTTTATGATATTTATATGTTCAATACGTGAAAATTTTTCCTGAACACGTAGCACTTCTTCGTTTGTTGGTAATATGCCTATCGCATTAACATTCCTGTCAATGAATTTACTTAAGAAAGTTCCATCTCCACAACCAATGTCAACAAGCGACTCGCCATCATTAATACTCAGATTCGCATAAATATAATCGGAAATAAATGCGGTGATATCACTTCGATCTGCCCTTCCCGAAAGAGCATGTAAGCTTTCTGACTTAGCTAACTCGCGATACTTCTCTATTACTGATTGAACTCTAATAATACTCATTATTTAAAATCTTTTTTAATTTTTTAGGGATATCATTAATGCATTCATAAAAAATTATGTTCCGCATCGGCAAGAAACTAACTATTATATAAATAAAATGTGTAATTCATTTTTGTTCTTTCTTTTTTAAAGCCTAACTTATCGCGAATTCAACTAAGAGTTGCACCACTCGCTAGATTAAACTGACTTTTTACTGCATCGACATGTGACAAAGACAGCGCAGTTCCACGCTTGATGTCGGCTTTGCTTCTTTCCCCTAAAATAGTCTGATAATGCTGTGGGGCGAGGCCAAAACCAGGTCGAATGACACGGATGTTTTCAGAGGTGAATGGCTCGCCTGCTTTGATATCTTTTGTTACGTAAATTGAACGGCGATAGTTCCTACTCGATATTTCACTTTTTGAGGGGGCCGTCTGAATCGTTCCCAAAGTCTCAAAACTTTGTTTAACCGCATTGACCATTTGTTTAAATTCACTCGGCCTCATGGAGAAATGACTATCTACGCCCTCTTGTCCGTCTAAGCATAAGTGTTTTTCGATAACTCGAGCGCCCAACGCTGTTGCTACGGTGGGTGATGTTGCGCCCACCGTATGATCAGAGAGACCAACATAGCATCCGAATTTTTCACGAAAGTATGGAATTGTTGATAAGTTCGCATCTTCAAGCTTAGCGGGATAAGCACTTGTGCATTTAAGTAGTATAAATTCGCTGTTCCCTGCTTTTTTAATCGTCTGAACTGCCTTATCAATTTCCTGCTCTGTCGCCATGCCGGTAGACATAATTATAAGTTTTTGGGTAGCAGCGACCTTCTTTATGAGCGGAATATCAGTTAACTCAAACGACGCAATTTTATAAATTTCGTTATCTAAAGATTCTAAAAAGTCGACGGCACTTTCATCAAAGGGCGTGGAAAAAGGGATCATACCCAACTCTTTACATCTATCGTAAAGCGGCTTGTGCCATTCCCAAGGGGTACTGGCTTCAGAATACAAGTCATAGAGTGAACGCTGTTCCCACTTTTCACCTGTTCCTGTTACTAAAAAGTCAGGCTCATGACAGTCGATGGTCATGGTATCAGCGGTGTAGGTTTGCAACTTAAATGCATCAGCGCCCGCATCGGCAGCCTCTTCGACTAAGCGGAGTGCTAAATCTAGAGAGTTATTGTGGTTTCCAGATAATTCCGCCACAACAAAAGGTGCGTTTTCATCGCTAATTGTGTAGTTCGAAAGCTCAATCGGAGAGATGTTTTTACCGTTCATTTGTGACCTATTATGTGCTGTTTGGTTGCGTTCCATCCGATATTCGCAGCAGCGTCCACGATACTCAAATGGCTTTCAAAATCGCTGCAGTGGTATTGCGAATATGGCTTAGGAACGAAATCTTGATATTCCACGCTATCTAGAGCGCTGTATAGCACGCCTTCTTCTTCAATATAGTTTTTTGAACCACGTGGACTGTAATAGTTGTTGGCATTGACCGCTTTGCACAACGCCAAAAGGTGATGTGATTTTTTACCACCGCATTGCAAGGTTGATGCGGTTATAAAGTTCACATTTAAACCCATACGCGAAGCAATAAAGACAATGATGTGCTGATTGAAATTGGATAGTGTGTCGGTTGGAGCATCGTGAATTACCGACAACAGCTCTGCACAGTCATCAAAAAATGGCGCTTTTGCATAACTATAAGTGATCGTCTTTATTAACTTGCTTTGCCAGTCTGTGTTGTGACTGATGTAAGCATCGCAAATTCGGGTGTTTCTACTTGCCTTTTGAATTGGGCAAGACACCCAGTTTACAGTGTGCCCAGTAAACAAGCGGTTTCTGGTTTGCCATGACCTCTTATCTAGCTGAACGTCATCAAGAAATATAAATGTGTCTACCGAATGTATAAGATTAAAGTACCCCAACCATGGCAGAAAAGTAGGCTGCATTATAGCGCACGTGGTGCTTTGGTCATTTTGTAAAGTCACTGTACTCATGATTAATTCGAGCTTTGCTAGAAGCCATTTTTGTAGACATAAATCGTAAACTCAAAAGGAATAGAGTTAGGTTTTACGTCATAGTCGTGTCTTAATTGTACATAAGGAGAAAGGTTTCGTTTGCAATAGTCAAACAACGACAATGGGTCTTGGTAGTAAAGATGAGAATCTTGATAGTCTACGTAAGTTGATAGGGCGTTAAATGCTATTCCCTTATTGCAAGCTTGCCACATGACGTCGAGTGTTGTTTGCGTAAAAACTGCATTATTTTCCATCTTGTTATTCAGCATGCCGCTTAGCACAACATAGTCGGTAGTTACTTTTGTTGTATCTTTATTAACATCAAAAAAATGAAAAGAGGCGTTCGTATCAGCCTTGTACTCATCTTCTGCACTTTTAATAAAGCCGTCAACGAAATCATAGCCATGGTATGGAATATCGCCAAACCGCTTGCGAACCAAGGGCAATATATCTGCTAAGCCACAGCCCATGTCGCTTATACTTGCCATTGAATCAGACACATCAAGCAAAACTTCAAAGCGTTTTAACTGACTTTCTCTTGTTGAGTACTGTACTGAAACATGGTCTCTGCCATGTTGTTTGAACAGGTTTCCATAGTGCTCTTTAATCTTATCACTCACCAGCTGACTCCCGAGCAAAGTGTTCATTGTAAATAACCTCTGCAGCTCTGGCAGTGGCATCATCTTCAAAGTGTATTTTGGACGCTTTTACTAACTGTTTTCGCTCTCTCAACGCTTTATCGGCGGTCTCCAGTAATTCTTGAGAAGACCAGCTAAACGCGTCGTGCTTGTCTTCTTTATCAGATATCGACGACGGATTTGTGCTTAAATTGCACATTTTCGTTGCGTGGTGTCCTACTGCGTGACAAAGATTAAAGGCTTCAAACTCGATGGTTTCTGAAAACTGTTCAGGTGTTTGAGCAACCACGATATTTGGAATGCCGCAATATGCACTTTCGTATTTGATAAGCCCACCACCTGACACCACAAGGTCTGCCTTATTATAAAGAAAGGGCATATCATTTGAGCGATTAAAATGTCGTAGTTTTTTATTTCTTTTAACTGAAGAATAAGGCCCTAACAAAGTTACAGCATACTTGTTGTCTAACAGGAATATATCGGCAATGTAAGGTCCCATAGAAAGCCTATCATGACCGCCAATTGCAATCAGTACATTTATCTTATCTACGTCAAATTCGGTCTGGCTAAGGCGACGTTTCCTAATTTTGTTTAATGCTTCGTCGCACAAAAAAAATCGAGGACCTAACAATTGTTGCTTTGCGGCATAATTATAACGAGGTGCAGATACCGTAAAATTTATGACTGTGTCTGCATCTGCAAGCGCTGATGTACCAAAGTCATCTACAATGCAAACTTTAAATTTTTGCCGCAATTGCTGAGTGTGACTCTCAGCCAATTGATAGGAGTCGCAAAGTACAGCGTGCGCGTTTAACGATTGGGCTTTAGTTATCGCGTTATCAAAATTTGATGTGAAAATATGTCGTTGGTTTCTTTCATGCAGCAAGCCAACGAGTGAAGGTGTGATATTGCCTACCCAGTAAGCGTTGATACCATAAGCGCTTCTCAATGAGTCGGCTAAATGTAGGCATCTAAAAAAATGCCCAAAGCCGACATTGCTATTAGCTTCACAAACGACAATGAGCTGCTCGTCTAAGTTATTCGTTCGCATGGTGAAGGTTGTCATAAGCGTCTAAATCTTCGTCTCTCAACAAACAGCGAGTCAATCGCTCAGAGAGTTAACTCGATGAAGACGCTCTGCGTAATCCCAGTCTTCCGGCGTATCAATGTCTTGCGCTTTCCATCGAGATAGCTCATATACACTAGATTGCGCTGAAAATACGCTTTTTTCTTGCTCGAACGCTTCTTTTCTGCCCCAGTAAAACATACCAGCATCGTGAAATGTATGCTGCAACTCTTGCGAGCGCGTGTTCATATTACTTTCGAACAACATGGCAAGTTTGCCTTCAGTGTTGTAGTGCAAGGCTCGTTGGATGGGGTAGGCGTAAGAAACGACGGAAAAAATGTAGTCTTTGTCGGTGTTAGCCCAATTTGAGTAAGCAGCATCTAGGTCGCACGACTCTAAAAGAGGAGCGGTAGGATAAATAAGGCAAACGTTAAGAATCTCATTAACGAATGATAATTCAGACAAAGCGTGAGCTATAACAGGCATTGTTGGAGTGTCGTCTTCCGCTAGTGACAACGGGCGCAAGAAAGGCGTTTTGGCACCGTATTGCTGTGCAGTTTGCGCTATTTCTTCGCTATCTGTAGAAACAATGACTTGGTCAATAGAGTCAGAGGCTAAGGCTTTTTCAATAGAATGAGCAATTATAGGTTTACCCGCAAAGGGTTTGATATTCTTGTTCGGTATACGTTTACTTCCAGCTCTTGCTGGAATAATGGCTACGTTCATGGTGTAAAGCTCTCACTTAAGCCTCATTTGAATTAGGCTACGCCTAAGCTTTAGAAGCTATTTCATCGACTAACGTTATAAGGTTATCGGTAATGTAACTTATTTCTGAAGGCGTCAGTTTTGGATGTAGTGGCAATGTTATGGCTTCGCGATAATAACGTTCAGCGTTAGGTAAAGCATAATCTTGGGGAAGCTTTGCCTGATAAAAAGGTTGTAAGTGAATAGGTATATAGTGCACATGCGCAAATATTCCTTTAGCTCTTAGAGACTCAATGATGTATCGATGTTGAGCTTGGTCGATACCGTCAACGCGAACCACATATAAGTGATAGCTGCTGTAAATGTTTGACGCTAGCGATAGGGGTACAATTGTTGGATTAGTCGAAAGCTTTTCATTGTAGATAGCAACAAGTTTGTTTCGGGTCTCTACAAAGCTGTCTAGCCGCGAGAGCTGGCTTAGGCCAAGCGCTGCCTCTACATCGTTCATTCTGTAGTTGAACCCTAAGTCTATTTGTTCATAGTACCAAGGGCCATCAGAAGCGCTCTGCATTTTGCTTGGGTCATTTGTTATTCCATGACTACGTAATTGCATCATTTTTTCCGCCAACGTTTCGTTAGACGTTAGCGCCATCCCACCTTCCATAGTGGTAATTATTTTCACCGGATGAAAACTAAACACGCAAATATCGGAGTACTCGCAGCGTCCGACAGGCGTATTTTCAAACTTGCCGCCTACGGCATGAGACGCATCCTCTATTATGTAAAAGCCATAATCTTTAGCGAGTTTGCCTATTGCTCTGATGTCGCAAGACTGTCCAGCAAAATGAACAGGAATAACAACTTTGGGGAGTGTGTTAGTGAGTTTGGCATGTAAGAGTTTTTCTTCCAAAGCCTCAATACACATATTTCCGGTGTCTAAACTGATGTCTACAAAGTCTACGTTTGCGCCACAGTAAATGGCGCAATTTGCTGATGCGACAAATGAGTTAGGCGATGTCCAAACCGTATCGCCTAGTTCCACACCCAGTGCAAGGCATGCTATGTGTAAGGCCGAAGTGGCACTGTTTACGGCAACGGCATGTTTAACACCGCAGTAATCAGCGAGTGCTTTTTCAAACTTGGGAATGCTTGGCCCTTGAGTAAGCCAGTCAGATTTTAATGCAGATATTACTGCCTCAATATCTTTCTGATCTATATCTTGGCGGCCATAAGGTATCACTGTTTGGCTGCCCCGTTGAACTTAACAATTTCATCTACAGAAAGAAAGTGAGGATTAGTATCCGAAACATATTCAAACCCTTCTGAAACTGGCTGACCAACTTCATTTAAAGCATTAGACGTGAAGTCATTGCTACGCTGGAAGAAGCGTATTGCAGGCGCAATAACAAAATGATCGTTGTACTCGAAAGTGTGAAACGCCATGTCGCCAGGACACATCATTTCGTGAAGTTTTTCTCCCGGTCGTATTCCTACGAATTTGATCGGGATTTTAGGTGCCATAGCCTCTGCAAGATCAGTTATTCGAATAGAGGGGATCTTGGGAACAAATATTTCTCCGCCGAGCATTCGTTCAAAATTTTTGAGTACGAAGTCAACACCCTGTTGGAGGGTAATCCAAAAACGGGTCATATCCTTGTGTGTGACAGGAATATGGTCTGTACCTTCTTCAATGAGCTTTTTGAAAAAAGGAACAACCGAGCCACGAGAGCCTATTACATTTCCATATCTCACTACCGAAAATCGAGGCTTTCCTGAGCCCACCATATTATTAGCCGCTACAAATAGTTTGTCTGATGCGAGCTTTGTTGCACCATATAAATTCACTGGGTTTGCCGCTTTGTCGGTTGAAAGCGCTATGACCTTTTCTACGCCATTGTCGATTGCTGCGTTAATAACATTTTCGGCACCATCAATATTGGTACGTATACATTCGGTCGGATTGTATTCTGCAGCGGGAACTTGTTTCATGGCCGCTGCGTGAATAACGAACTCTACACCCTGCATTGCGCGCGTCAGCCTGTCTTTGTCACGAACGTCTCCGATAAAGTAGCGCATGCAAGGTGCATTGAATTTTTGCTGCATTTCAAATTGCTTCAATTCATCGCGAGAATAAATGATTAAGCGCTTTGGTTTATAGCGTGATAACAATGTTTCAGTGTACTTATGACCAAATGACCCAGTACCACCCGTTATCAAAATAGATTTGCCGTCGAACATGCTCCGCTCGCTTTTTTATGGTTGTAAATTAAATATACCATGTGTCGGCAGTATTGCGATAAACCATTAGTTTTTAAAGAGTCTCTACTGCTTAACCTAACCAATATTTGGTCTTAATTTTTTACGCTTCTTAATAAGTATATTAAACGATACATCCGATAGAAACGCCCACTCGCGTTTTGGTTGCTTATTTACTATACTGCCAACAGAGTGATTGGAGAGGATATTGGTGATGATGAAAATTGGTTCTGATTCTGGAAATTTACCACTTGGCCAGATTCAAGAAAATCAAAATAACCTGCTTGAAAAGCTGGCATCAGGTAAAAAGATAAACAATGCAACTGACGGCGCAGCGGCCCAGCAAATCATCGATCGGTTAACTTCAGAAGTAGAAGGCAACCGCCAGGCTATTAATAACGTTTACGACGGAATTTCGGTGGCGCAGGTTGCGGAGGGTGGTTTAGGCAGCATCAATGACGATGTAAACCGCATTCGCGAACTTACCTTACAATCTGGTAATGGTGTTTTAAGCAGTGGCGATCGCCGTGCTATCCAATCTGAAATAACACAGCTACAAGAGAATATCTCCCAAACCATTGAGCAGACGAATTTTGCTGGCAAGCCGTTATTATCTGAAAATGGCTCACTTGAATTCCAATCAGGTTCAAGTGCGGGGCAATCAATAAGCGTCAATACACAGGATGTTGCTGCTCAATTAAACGATGTGCTGGCTATCGATATTACATCGGGAACCAGCATTGAAGATGCGCTAGGTGCAACTGATGCTGCAATTGAAACGCTTGGTAACGCGCGAGGCGATTTAGGTGCTACCCAAAACCGTTTCGAGAGTGCGGCGCGTTCTCTTACTCAAGCTAACGTGAACACCGCTGAAGCGCGTAGCCGCATTCAAGATCTTGATTTTGCTCAAGCTGTGTCACAGCAGGCTTCAAACGATGTGCTTGGTCAAGCGGCGCTAACCGTTCAAGCGCAAGCGAATCAGCAGCAAAGTCAGGTTTTATCACTGTTGAGTTAAACCAACATACGTTAATTTTGCTAAAATTAATCGAAAGAAGCAGGGTAACCTGCTTTTTTTATTGATACATTTCCGAAAACAGCGGTTGCGCTCCGATCTTTTGTCGTTACAATTTATAAATGCGCTAAACTGTAAATAATAACAAAGCGTTCTCGGGGAATTGATGAAGAACATTT
>CAZPQL010000085.1:0-10427 GCA_964588725.1 uncultured Rhodobacterales bacterium | reverse complement strand
TGCGCGCAATTTATTCCGAAAACCGGTGCCCACTTTTCGGATTGCGCTTTAGTTGCTGCCCAAGTACCCGTCGACGACCCGCTGCAAAACCGGCGCGTAGTGATCAAAATCAGGCGTTTTAAGACCGGCAACTTTGCCCTGATCATCCCACCGGCGCACCTGCAGGATATCGGCCACATGCGGATTCTGCGCAAATTTGCTGACTTCGGCGCCCTTCATCGGGCCACCTTGCAGCGCCAGCGTCTGCACCGAAGCCGCCGACAGCTGCCCAAAATAACCAGCGTCTGTGGCACAAAGGTAGCGCTTGGCGTCCACGTGATAGCGCACACAGTCGGTGACGGCAGGTGGGAAAAACGCCTGTAACACCGCTTCACCGGCGTGTTCGTGCTTGGCGTCGATGCCGCGATCCTGCGCATCGTCGGGAAATTCATTGGTGAAATGCCCGATATCGTGCAGCAGCGCCGCCGCCACCAGAATATCCCCCGCGTCTGCTTCTTCGGCCAGTTGCGCGCCCTGCAGCATGTGCTGGGACATCGTCACGTCCTCGCCCAAATAGGCCTCGGCCCCGCGCCGCTTAAAAATATCGCCAAGGAAATCGACAATGTTGCCGCGATTAAGTGCGGTGAAATCCGGTGCGGTCATGCCTTTTCCTCCAGTGCTGCCAGCGTCGACAGTAACCCGTCCCGATCAGCGTAACAGCCCTGCAGCCAGCGGGTTCCCGCGCCCGAATATCCGGCGCGGGCGTGCAAAACGCGGGTGTTGTCGACGATAAAACATTCCCCCGGTTCCAGCTTGAATGTTACCGCCATTTCGGGGTCGTCCACCAATGCGGCAAAGCGGCGGTAGGCGCGGTAGTAGGTCGGCATCGCATCAAAAGGCACGCCGGTAAGTGGCGCGGTCGAGCGGTTGTTGAACCGAATGCCGATCATTTTGCCGTCCGGGGCCAGTTCGATCATCGGGCGGCGCGATTTCAGGCGCACGCCGCTTTCACCCGTGTATTCAAAATTGGCACAATACTGCGCCAGCGCATCAAAGCCTTCTGGGTCTTCACCTTGCAGCCGCTTGGCCACAGCAAACCCGTCAACCACCATTGAATCGCCGCCTTTGGCCGAGTTTTCAAGACAGTACAGAATCTGCAGCGTTGGCACGGGATCGCGGTAAGGGTTGTCGGTGTGACCCTGCAAACCCATTCCGGTATAAGCCAGATTGCTGGGGTTCACTTCGGTACGTACTTCGAAAAACTTGCCGTAATTGGTTTCGCGCACAAAGCCAAACAGTGCCGCGACATCCAACAGTGCGCCGCTTTCGCGCGCCCCGCCGCTGACTTTGGCAAAACCGTACCGCCGGACTGCCGCCAGCCAGTCGCGCAAATCGTCGGCACGCAGATCAAGCGCCGCCATTTCGCCGCCCGGAACTGACAAATCGCCCTGCCAGGTGCTTACGTGTTGTGACAACCAGCCCGGTTTTTCCGGCGCGCAAACGTCATAAGCGTGGGCGTCAAGCCACCGGGCCGAAAACGCGATGACGCGGTCCTCGGACGTAAATTTTACTTCGATGGCATCGCCATCCAAATGCGCGTCCGCAATGGCCGTATCCGCGGGAATTTCCGCCAACGTCAGCAATTTTTGCCCGTTACGCGGATCGCGGGTCAGCGCATCCTGCGCGTTGTCGCGCAGCCAAACGGCATGATATCGTCGGGTTTTTCCGTTTGCCCAGTTAAGCGCCAGACAGGCGCCTTCGCTGTCGACCGACAGCGATTGCAGAGTATTCATCAGGTGGAATCCTTTTCCTGTTACCGGGCCAAAATGGCCCTAATTAACCGAAAATCCCGCATCCTCACTGAATTCCTTGATATAACCCCGCACCTCGGCCGCAAAAAGTCGCGCGGTTTTGTTGGTGGGGGGCAGCGGTTCATTTGCGAAGAATTCCGGCAGTTCGTCCTCGATTTCAGAAAAACCCGCGGCGGCGTTAAAGCGATTCTCAAGCCGCAGGGTCTCGCGCGCGATCTGTACCAGCCAATCGGGCGTCACGTCGCAACCAAATGCGTCATTGATCGCGTCGGAAATTAGCTTTTTGTTCACATCGGTGACCGAGCGGCCAAAAACGCACAGGCCAAAGCAATCCGCCAGTGAGCTGTTGATCTGCATGCGGTAACTTTCGTGGGCCACCTGTTTTACCGTCTTGTCGTGGCTGACAAATGACGGGGCATTGCCGGTCGTATGGTCGGCCCCCTGTGCGGTAACCATCATCGATACGGCGGTGACTTCGATAATGCGTGGATCATAGGCCGAGATTGCCTGACTTTTGATCACCGGAATGCGCGCCACGTTAAAATGTTCGCCCACGCGCCGCGTGCCCTGCGCCAAAAGACGCCCGCGATTGTTGCCCGCACGCAGATCTTTCAACACCTGTGTCATGAAACCGACGTCGCCAAATTCCGCTTGACCCGCCTCCATCAACACACCGATCGTGCCGCCAAGTTCGATCGTGTCTACCCCCAGATCGTTGGCAATCTCGTTCAGAAGCGCCACCTCGTCGGGATCGTCAAGCCCGCAGTTGGTGCCAAGCAGGCCAATGGTTTCGTATTCCAGCGGCGACACCAGCTCGCGCGCGTCCGCGTCGTGGTACACATTGGAACATTTGATCATACATCCGGGCATGCAGGCGTGGCTGGGATCTCCGCCGCGCCCGGTATTGAGTTCATAAATAAAATCGCCGCCCATTTTGTGCGGCCCGGCCTTGGTGTCGGTGATCTGCCCGGACGAGAAATTGCGCGTCGGCAGTGCCCCCAGCGTGTTGGTCAGATCGGACACCATCGCGGTGCCAAGTTTCTTCATGGCCTGCACCGCCGGGCTGTCGCCCAGCAGGCGGTTATACATTTTGACCGCGCTCATGACCTTTTTGCGGTCATTTACGGTCGGCATACGGTTTTTGTCGATTACGATGGCCTTGACTTTTTTACTGCCCATCACCGCACCAACCCCACCGCGCGCCGCCAGTCGCGAGGGGCGGTTGTCGGTATCGGAAAACGCAATACCCGCCAGCAAGCCTTGGTATTCGCCCACAGGGCCGCACAGCGCCAGACTGGTTTTGGCACCGAACCTGTCGTGCAGTCTGGCGGCGCAATCAAAATTGCCCAGACCCAGATAGGGCGTGGCGTCGTGAAATTCGATGTCACCTTCCAGCGGAATGCGGATGACCACCCATTCATCAGACCGACCCCGCAAAGTAAGACCCGCGATTTCCAGCTGCCCCATGGCAAAGGCAAACGTACCCCCCGAATTGGCCTCTTTGACGCCGCCGGTCAGCGGGCTTTTGCAGCCAACGCTCAACCGGTTGGCATTAGAAAAATTGGTGCCTGCAAAGGGCCCTGCGGTGAACATAAGAGGGTTGTCGGGGCCCAGAGGGTCAACGGTGGCGACGCCTTCTTGCAGCAGCGTTTTGGCGATCAGGTAGCGCCCGCACTCGGCAATCTCTTGTCCTGTCAGCACCCGTTTGGACGACTCCCGCGATTGAAGGTCGATTTCCAGATAGCTGCGCATATACTCCCCTCACGGCTTGATTTTTGTCGACTGCTGTCGCAGGCCATGGACAAAGCGTAATCAAAGCCAAGGCGACGCTCAACCGTAAATCACAGGACCGAATTCATGCGCGCGGATAAAAATCCACACATCGCCATCGTCCTGCTGGCTGCGGGCGCTTCGCGGCGGATGCACGGGCGCGACAAACTTTTGATCGAAATCGATGGCCGGCCCCTGTTGCGCCGCGCAGCGAGGCAATGCTGTGCAAGCGACGCTGCGTCGGTGTTGGTGGTACTGCGCAATGCGGCCGGGCCACGCGCAGAGGCGCTCCAGGATCTGCCGCTGGAAATCGTTAAGAATTCAAACGCCCACGCGGGCATGGCAGCGTCCATAAGCGCCGGTGTCCGCGCATTGGATCACCGCTGCGACGCCGCGCTGTTGGCGCTGGCCGATATGCCCGATTTGACAACCGCAGATTTGAACAACGTCATGAAAGCCTATGACCCCAAGGTCGGACTGCACATATGCAGGGCCAGCGATACGGGTGGTCAACCCGGGCATCCGGTGCTGTTTGGGCGTCGATATTTTGCACCATTGTCACGGCTGTCTGGTGATCAGGGTGCCCGCGCGCTTATTGCGGCGCATTTGGATGAGGTGGTGACCGTACCCCTGCCCGCGCAACACGCCACAGTTAATTTGGATACAGAAGACGACTGGGCGCGTTATTTTGCCCGTACCAAAACATAAACGGGCAGACCAAAGCCTGCCCGTCTACGTGAAGACGTCGGTTTCATCAGCGCAGCAACCGCGCCTCCGAGCGTTTCAATGAACGCCGCGCCGCGCCGTAACCATTGCGGCCCTTGGCGTCACGCAACTCGGGGAATATCTCAAAGATTTCGTTACGCTGGGAATTTCCCATGCCTTTGAGAGAATAGTCTCCGGGCTGAAAGCTTTCGCTCCAGGCACCGTCCGCTAAAATCACCTCGTGGTGGTCAAACAACATATGGATGTACGTGGTACCCACCACGTCGATCTGCTGAATGCCCTTGTGATCGATCAGATGTTTGGCCGCCACCAGAACTTCGCGTTCTTCAAACAAAAGACTGGTACGCTCGTTCGCGACTAACATACGGTGGTTTGGCGACACCTTCATGTCGCGTTCCGGCAGATCACGGCCAAGTGACCCTTTGCGGATCAGAATGGGGCGCAGGTGCTGATTGTCAAGCAGATGCCGCCCCTCCATCGTCTTTGCGCCAACCCAACGGATCGTTTGCAGGCCGTTGTCGCGGGTGATCACCTTGTCGCCGACCTTTAAGTCCTGGACAGGCACGGCGCCTTTTGCTGTGGAAATCAGCGTACCGGGCGTAAAGCACACGATGTTCTCGATGTCGTTGAACACCATGGTGGTCCCGTCGTTGAAATGAACGATCCCGTCTTCATGATCGGCGCTGGTGTATTGAATGTGATCGACATTTTTGACCACCAAAGTGTCGTAATCGTCACCACCCGAGCCACCGTCTACGTTGTCTCCGGAATCGGCTACAATCGTATCGCGATCATCGCCCGCGTGGACATGGTCTGCGCCGTCGCCGCCGTCGATATAGTCATCGCCCGAGCCGCCGTCGATGCAGTCGTCACCGGACCCACCGTCGATTTGGTCGTCGCCGCTGCCACCAATTATGATATCGCTACCGCCGCCGCCAAATATGACGTCGTCTCCGGAACCGCCGTTCAGATAGTCACTACCTTCGAGGCCACTGATTGTGTCGTCCCCGTCATAGCCGTAAATTGCGTCATCGCCCGCGGTTCCGACCAGCGTGTTGTTGCCGGAGTCGCCGTTGATTTCGCCGCGCGATCCACCTGACCCGCAGAAAGAACCAGAGCCGCTGCCGCTGCCTGTGCCGCCTCCGGATCCCGAGCCGCTGCCGCTGCCTGTGCCGCTTCCAGATCCCGAGCCGCTGCCTGTGCCGCCGCCTGTGCCGCCTCCGGATCCCGAGCCGCCGCCGGAGCCGCCAGTACCACTATCGCCGGCAGAGCCGCCGCCTGTACCACTGTCCCCGCCAGAGCCGGAACCGTGACCACCGCCGGAACCCGAACCGCCGCCCGAACCGGTGCTGCCACCGGAACCAGTGCCGCCGCCGGAACCGGAACCGGAATCGTCGTCCAGGGGTTGGTCCCACACGGTACGATTTTCGTTTTTGTCGTTAATTTGATCAGTCATTGTTCAATACTCCCGCTGATGGAAACTTGATTGCTATACGGGCGTAAAACCCGGGGCCGTTCGCAAAACGCAATAAGCGAACCGCGATAGTCTGAAATGGCCGGACAACGCACGATCTTCATTGTACCGCCCCCGCCACGCGCAACTGCGAAAGATGAGATTGTGGTGAAGACAGGAATCGCAGCCACAGACCGGACGGACGCCCGACCGCAAATGTTGCCAGAATGAATGAAATTCCGATGAATGCCACGAAAGCGGGCGACTGATGCAAAACCGTATTCAGCTCGCACAGTACTGCAACCATCGCGAGGATGACCAAAGCATCGAAATAAAGGGCGCGGAATTTGCGCAGCCCTGCGTCCGGGTTATTCACGGCGCTCACGCGTTCGTATTAAGCAATACGATCCTGTGTGCGGCCGCCCCCGTGACCAGAGTTGTGGTGCCCATCCCAGTAGGGCATTGAGTGTTCCAACCTAAAGCAACTTTTCATCGCTGAATAGTGAAAAGTGGCGCAAATCTGGCGGAAACGGCACATTTGGCCAGAACCTAATTTTCGCAACCACCTGTTTTTAACCACTTTTTTGTTTCCAATATTGAAACAATTGCCCAGCGATCGCCGTTGAGCGCTTCAATGAAATGCCAACGAAGCATAGATTTTCTTGCGCTGAACGGCCGCCATTGTTTCGCAAATCGCGGTTTTTGTCATGTCTCATTCGGACCTCAAGAATGGCAAGATTTGGGATTGAATGTGTTAAAATCGGGGCAAAAGCTGTTGGAAAAAAGTGACAGAAACGGCCGCGACCGGACAATAAATTCGTCAGATTACGTCGCCTTTACGCCGATAGCGCCGGTCGATTCCAAATAATTGCGAATCAATTTAGCTACAAATCTAACCCGATTCTCTCTGATTTTTTTCCCGTTTCCGTCACCGCATTAGGGCTTGAAATATGCCCCCTTTAACGTGTTTGAATGGGCCCGCTCAAAGGGGGTTTTGTGACCCGGATCATTAATCCGAATTTTGACCTTACGTCGCCGCCACCGGTCATGGAATCACGCCGTTGGCTGGATGGCATGGATTTTGCGCCCGACCGACCGTTGATCAACCTGTCGCAGGCCGCGCCGGTTGAACCGCCGCCCAAATCCCTGCGCGCGGCATTGGCCGAGGCAGCGCTGAACGATCCCGGCGCACATTTATACGGCCCCGTGCTCGGGTTGCCCGAACTGCGTGCCGAGGTGGCATCGCAATGGTCGCAGGCCTATGGGGGCGCGATTTCCCCGGGTAATGTGGCAATCACCAGCGGCTGCAATCAGGCGTTTTGCGCTGCCGTTTCGACACTGGCACGCGCCGGTGACGCGGTGTTGATCCCCGCGCCGTGGTACTTCAACCATAAAATGTGGCTCGACATGATGGGAATTAAGGCGCGGGTTTTGCCGTTGAATGCGGACATGCATCCCGACGTCGTGGCCGCAAAGGCGCTGATTGACGACAAAACCCGCGCCATAGTGCTGGTCACGCCGAACAATCCGGTGGGCGTTGAATACCCGGGCGAACTTTTGGCACAGTTTTACGATCTCGCCAAAGCCAAAGGCATCACTTTGATCGTAGACGAAACCTACCGCGATTTTGACAGCCGGTCGGGGGCGCCACATTCATTGTTCGACAAAAACGACTGGGACTCGACGCTGATCCACCTCTATTCGTTTTCCAAGGCGTATCGTCTGACCGGCCATCGGGTGGGCGCGATGATTGCGGCACCCGCCCGTCTGGCGGCGGCGGAAAAGTTTCTCGACACAATGACCATTTGCCCCAACCAGCTGGGTCAGCGTGGCGCGCTATTCGGTCTGTTAAATCTGAGCGACTGGCTGGCCGGTCAGCGGAGCGAAATACTGGCGCGCCGCGCTGCGATCACAAGCGCCATTGCAGGGCTGACCGGCTGGACGCTTTTGGGGGTTGGCGCCTATTTTACCTATGTGGCGCATCCCTTTGACCTGGGATCAACAGAGGTTGCCAAGAAACTGTTACGCGACCAGTCGGTTCTGATGCTGCCGGGCACGATGTTCGCGCCCACGTTGGAACAGGGCGGCGATGGTGCGCCTGAACGGCAGCTGCGCATCGCCTATGCCAACGTTGATCGGCGCGAAATTGCGGCGCTGTTTGACAGACTTCACGCTTTTTCGACCTGAGCGGTGCTTGTATATGCGCGGCTTCATCCTTAAGACCCGTTTCAGTGAAAAAACCAACATAAAAGGCACCGCACCATGGCCAAATCCACAGGCAAAAAAGCGTCCAACATTTTCGTATGGATCCTTTTGGGGTTGTTGATTGTCGGGTTGACCGGTTTTGGCGTGCGCTCGGTGGGCAACGGCGGCGCCCGCGTTGTGGGGTCGGTTGGTGACCGCGACATCAGCGCGCAATCCTATGCGTTGGCGCTCAATAACAGAATCCGCGAAATTTCGCAGCAGGTCGGGCAGAATATCACCATGGAACAGGCGCGTGCGTTTGGCATCGACAGGCAGGTGATTTCGCAACTTTTGGTCACAGCGGCACTTGACGGCGAGACCGACCGAATCGGGCTTTCTGTCGGTGACGAGCGCGTGCGCGCCGAATTGCTGGCTACGGATGCGTTTGTTGGCCTCTCCGGCGCGTTTGATCAAACGGCCTATGAGTTTGCCCTGCAACGGGCTGGTCTGACACCGGGCGAGTACGACACTATAGTACGCGATCAGGACAGCCGTGCATTACTGGAACGATCCATTTCCGGTGGGGTTCCTACAGGCGAAGGCTTTGGCCGCGTTTTGCTGTCCTATCTGGGCGAAGAACGCGATTTTACCTGGGCATTGATTGGTGACGGTCAGCTTCCCGCCGATCTTGCACCGCCCAACGAGGGTGATCTCACCACCTACTACAACGACCATGCGGCGCGCTATACATCTTTGCCCACGCGCAATATTACCTACATATCGCTTACCCCTGAAATGGTTCTTAAACATATCGACGTCGCGGACAGCGAATTGCGCACGCTTTACGATAGCCAGCCCGACCGGTTTAACCGCCCGGAGCGCCGCATCGTCGAGCGACTTGTTTTTGCGTCCCAAACCGCCGCACAAGAGGCCGCTGCTTTGCTTGGCGACGGTCAGAACAGTTTTGAAGATCTGGTGGCCTCGCGGGGGCTGACGTTGGACGATATCGATCTGGGTGACGTGGGGCGCGCGGATTTGTCGACGGCCGGTGGCGACGCTGTATTCGCACTGGCGCAGCCCGGAGTGACCGGCGCGGTCGATTCTGCATTGGGTCCGGCGATATTCCGTGTCAACGCGATCCTGCAAGCGCAGGTTACTACCTTTGAAGATGCCAAAGCCGAACTGAAGGTCGAGGCAGCGGCAGCCAAGGCCGACGGATATATCGCCGCGCGAATCACCGACATCGACGATCTGCTTGCCGGCGGCGCAACGCTGGAAGAAGTGGCCGATTCAAGTGATATGGAGCTGAACACCATTGCGTTTACCGTCGACAGCGCCGACGGCATTGCCGCCTATGACGCGTTTCGCGAAAACGCGGCAGCGGTGGCCGAAGGTGATTTCCCCGAATTAATCGATCTGGCCGACGGCGGGATATTAGCGCTGCGGCTTGACAGTGAAACACCACCCGCACTGATTCCGATGCAGGACGTGCACGACCGCGTCACCACCGACTGGGTGGCTGCGCAGAAACACCGTGCGCTTCTCAGCGTTGCAGCCGCACTGAAACCGGCGCTGGAAAGCGGTCAGGATTTTGTCGCACTGGACCTGGTGCCGCATAACGAACTGGCTTTGCGGCGCGAAGCCTTTGTCGACGGCGCGCCGTCGACTTTGGTTACCGAAGCTTTTGCCCTTGACCCCGCCACTGTGGCAATCGTTGACAGCGAAAACCTTGTTGCGGTTGTGCGCCTTGGTTCCGTCACGGCGTTCGATCCGATGCGCGCCGAAAACATTGCGCTGGTCGATAACATCAACGGGCAGTTGGACGCCCAGCTGGCACGCGATATTTTTCAGGCCTACGCGGATGCATTGCAGAACGCGGCGGGAATCTCGATAAATCAGTCGGTGATCAACGCCGTTCAAAACAGCGGCTTCCAAAGTTCCGCACCCGTGCCCACACATAACGGTGGCTGATCTGCGGATACTGACACCATGAACCTGCAGCCCAAATTCACGGATTTTGAGCAGAGCTTCAACGCCGCACAAAATCAAGTCGTTTACGCGCGTTTGGCGGCTGATCTGGATACGCCGGTGTCGCTCATGCTGAAGCTGGCGCAGGCGCGCGCGGACAGTTTCATGCTTGAAAGCGTCACAGGCGGCGAGGTACGGGGGCGCTATTCGGTAATTGGCATGAAGCCCGACTTGATCTGGCATTGCGACGGCGTGACCAGCCGGATCAACCGGCAGGCACGATTTGAGTCCGACAGCTTTACACCCATCGACGGCGATCCTTTGCACGCGCTGCGCGATCTTATTGACGAATCACGCATCGAATTGCCGGACGATCTGCCGCCTATATGCGCAGGTCTGTTTGGCTATCTGGGTTATGACATGATCCGTCTGGTCGAACATCTGCCTGACGTGAACCCCGATGTTCTGGGCGTGCCCGATGCGATCATGATGCGCCCTTCGGTGGTCGTGGTGCTGGACGGGGTCAAGGGCGAGGT
>CAZPQL010000084.1:0-10488 GCA_964588725.1 uncultured Rhodobacterales bacterium | reverse complement strand
TTGCGTAAAATGGTGCCCCCACACGGACTCGAACCGCGGACCTACTGATTACAAAGACGTGGGGGAAAATTGTAACCGGGTTGATAACTCAGCGTTATTCGCGGTCGCGATTTTGCGTTACAAGGATGTTACAAGGTTCGCTGGGTGTAGTGATGTTTGATTGATTTGGATGTGGTACATTTGGAAAACTCGGAGATTCCAATGGCAATAATAACCGCTAACTGGCTGAAAAAATATACAAAACTCCGACATTTACAGCCAATGCTAGAAAACCGGCAACTTCATCTTGGCGCGCCGGAAGGCTGGGATGACAAAAACGATAGCGAACTGATCCAACTCTATTCAAAAGCTTCAGGAGGTTTTGTTGTACGGGTCAATTGCTTGACGATGGCGCCGGATCGATTTCATTTCTGGGATATTTTTGGCGAACGCGAGAACGGAGTATGCTTGTGGTTTGATAAGGTGGGCTTGCTGGCAGACATCCAAAAAAATCAATCTCTTGTCGCAAACAACGTCCAATACAAGCTGCCAAGTGAATTGTGTAAGCTCGAACCAAAATACGTTCCATTTGCAAAGAGGAAACAATATCGAGATGAGGATGAGTTTCGTGTCTTAAGAGTAAAGCCGGCGGAGCACATGGCATTAGATAAGTTTGAATTTTCAGCCTCGAGCCTCCGAAAAATATATTTGAATCCATGGCTTAAGAACTCTGAAGTTGTATTTCAAAAGGGCTACATCGGAAATATGTTAGGAAACGAACTTGGCCACGTCGAAATCCTTCAAAACCGAACCCTCCGAAAACAAGACTGGATTGATGCAGCGAAACAGGCCCTAAAGACAGATACCTGATAACCCATTTGTGGTTGTGCCGCACGACGGACTCGACCCCCTGACCCATTGCTTGCGAAGTGATTGCTCTACTAGCTGAGCTAGTGCGTAAGCGGTGCTTTGACCCCACGTTGATCAGTTGACCGTCTTTGAGCGCACCGTCACCGATGCCGCCGGAGGCTTGACGAAACGTTCAACCTACCGCCCGTTCGGGGAGATCAGGGACTGGAACGTCGATCTTGGCAGGTGCTTACACGATCACCAGATCGTCCAGCAGAACGGCTGTATCGCCGATGCCTTTGAGGACCAGCACGTCGCCACCGCCAAAGTCGAACACCACGTCGCCGTTCACTACGCTGGCGTACTGGTCGATAACCTGCGCCACGGTTTTGCCGCCACCCCACAGCGTGTCGGATAACACCAACGTGTCGACGTCGTCCACAAAATCCATGACGCGGTCGCGCCCGTCGCCGTTGCGAAAAATGAACCGGTCTGCCCCGCCGCCGCCAATCAGCGTGTCCCGCCCGCGACCGCCAATCAGATCATCCGCGCCGCCGCCGCCAATCAGTTTGTCGTGCCCACGACCACCAATCAGGTGATCGTCGCCTGCGCCGCCTTTCAGAACGTCGCGCCCGCCGCCTCCGTTCAGCACGTCATCTCCGTATGACCCACGCAGGACATCGCGGCCCGACTGGCCGAAAATAACGTCGTCCCCTGAACTGCCGGTGATCCGGTCGTTGCCCGCCAGCGCATGATAGGTGCCCGCCGTCGCCAGATCGAAATGATCGTTACCGGCGGTAAAGACCGGCGCCGGGGCCGGTGTGATGTTGATGGTAATGGTGATTTGCGCGTGCGCGCCGGCCAGATCAAATGCCTCGACTACGATCTGATTGCTGCCGCCACTGGCCCCACCGACATAGGCGATACGCCCCAGATCAGCCAGCGCCACATCGTAATATGACTGGCCGCTCAGCCTGACCCCGTCAAAGGTCCAGTAGCCGCCGTCAGTGCCCGCTGTGGCATCCCAAAACCTGACAAAATCGATATCTCCCGCGCCGTCGGGATCGGTCACGTCCACGAAAGTTGCGCCGCTGATGGATTGCCCGGTGACGATGTCCTGCACCGCGGCGCCGCTGACTACGGGCGCTTGATTGCCGTCGCTGGCAAAGGTGGCAATAAACCAGGAGGGATCGACCCAGCTGCTGTGCGGGTCCGGGTCGGGGATGCTGCTGGACCCCAGAGGGATGCCGTCGGCATCCACCCCCATATAAATGGCGAAATGCAAATGCGGACCCGTCGAATAGCCGGTATTGCCCACCTTGCCGATGGGATCGCCGATGCGCACTTCGTCACCGACCTTTACGCTGCGCGATTTCAAATGCGCGTAAAACGACGTCACGACGCTACCATCGGGCAAAGTATGCTGAATGGCGATCAGGTTGCCGTAACCGGGGCTGCCGTCACGGTTTGTGTGATATCCCGAATAAACCACGACACCGTTGGCGATCGCGGAAACCTGCCCGCCCGACGACCCATTGGCCCAGTCCTGCCCGATGTGGTAGCGCCCGGTCGCCGCAAATAAATCGCCGTGTCCCTGCGTCAGCGTATAGCCCGCATCAAGGGGTGATCTAAAATCGGTCGCGATCAGCATGGACTCACTTTCTGTAACTCTGCGACGTACATTTTCGCTCAACGCAACTACTGGTCAATAATTGTGGCTTTTTAAGGAAATCGACCGCATTATTTCACAGTAGTCCGGCAAAGTGACTGGCACCAATATTGCCTTGCAAAACACATGCCATGCGGGTGAATGTAGTGCTTAGACCGCGCCCTTTACCTGCTTTGGAGAGCCGCATGGATTTTGCCCTCAGCGACGAACAAAACGCCATTTTCGATATGGCTTACGCCTTTGGGCAGGACAATATCGCCCCCAATGCCCGCGACTGGGAAACTGACGGCACCATGCCCAAATCGCTGTGGCCCAAGCTTGGCGCTCTGGGGCTTGGCGGGATTTATGTGTCGGAAAACTATGGCGGTTCCAATCTGACGCGGCTCGACGCCACTTTGGTTTTCGAAGCTCTGGCCATGGCCTGCCCCGCCGTGGGATCTTTTTTATCGATCCACAATATGTGCGCGGGCATGATCGATAAATTCGCAAGCCATGATTTCAAATCCGACTGGCTGCCGCGCCTGTGCAGCATGGACACTGTGGTGTCTTACTGCCTGACCGAACCCGGCTCGGGCTCGGACGCGGCGGCGCTGAAAACCCGAGCGGCGCGCACCAACGCCGGTTACACGTTGAACGGCACCAAAGCGTTTATTTCAGGCGGCGGCTATTCCGATGCTTACGTCGTGATGTGCCGCACCGGTGACGACGGACCCAAGGGGATTTCCACCGTGATCGTTGAAGACGGCACAGCAGGGCTGTCGTTCGGGGCACCCGAGCAAAAAATGGGCTGGCTGGCGCAACCCACCGCGCAGGTGCAATTTGACGATTGTTGTATTCCAGGCGGGAATTTGATTGGCGAAGAAGGCCGCGGCTTTGCCTACGCCATGGCCGGGCTTGACGGCGGGCGGTTGAATATTTCGGCGGGGGCTTTGGGCGGTGCGCAAGCGGCTTTGGACGCTACATTGACCTACGTGGGAGAGCGCCGCGCCTTTGGTAAAACCATTGACCAGTTTCAGGCGTTGCAATTCAAGCTGGCGGATATGGAAACCGATTTGCAGGCCGCGCGCATATTTTTGCGCCAGGCGGCGTGGAAGCTTGATACCGGCGCACCTGATGCGACCAAGTTTTGCGCCATGGCCAAGCGGTTTGTCACCGACGTGGCGTTTGACGTGGCTAACGACTGCCTGCAACTGCATGGTGGCTATGGTTATCTGGCCGATTACGGCATTGAAAAAATCGTGCGCGATCTGCGTGTGCACCAGATTTTGGAGGGCACCAATGAAATCATGCGCGTCATCGTCGCCCGCACGTTGCTGGCCGGTCGTGGCTGATGGATGATATTCATATTCGCAAACGGGGGCGTATCGGTCAGATCACGCTGAACCGGCCCAAGGCGCTGAACGCGCTGACTTACGGGATGTGTATAGAGATCGAGGCGGCGCTTGATTTATGGGTCGATGACGATGATGTAGCCATGATCGTAATCAACGCGCACGGGGATAGGGCGTTTTGCGCCGGGGGCGATATCACCGAGATGTATGCCAGCGGTATGCGTGGCGACTTTGCGTTTGGTCGCAAGTTTTGGCGCGACGAGTACCGTATGAACGCCAAGCTGGCGAATTTTCCCAAACCTTACGTCGCCTTCATGCAGGGCTTTACCATGGGCGGAGGCGTCGGGGTATCGTGTCACGGGTCACACCGGATCGTTTGCGACACGTCGCAAATCGCCATGCCCGAGTGTGGAATCGGGCTGGTGCCCGACGTGGGCGGGTCTTTGTTGCTGGCGCAGGCGCCCGGGCGTCTGGGCGAATATCTGGGCAGCACCGGCACCCGCATGAACGCAGGCGACGCGATTTACGCGGGTTTTGCGGATTATTATATCCCCGAAGACCAGTGGCCCGGCTTGATTAAAGCGTTAGCAGCCACCGGCGACTGGGGGGCTATCGACGCGGCGGCGCAACCATCACCAAAAGGCACTCTTGCGGCAGACCGGCCCGAAATTGACGACCTGTTCGCGGGCGAAACCTTGCGCGATATTCACAACAATCTGTGCCACGCCGAGACCGGGTTCGCCCGTGCGGCGCTCAAGGCGCTGCATCGCAACGCGCCCCTGTCCATGGCTGCGGCTGTGGAAATGACCCACCGCCTGCGCGGTGCGGCCACGATTGAAACGGCGCTCGAGCTGGAGTACCGCTTTGTCAGCCGGTCCATGGAATCGGGTGATTTTCTGGAAGGTATTCGCGCCGCGATCATCGACAAGGACCGAACGCCAAACTGGCGGCACAGCGATATCACGGCAGTCAGCGCCATGGACGTGGCCAATATGCTGATGCCCATGGGGGACAAAAAACTGAAACTTGGAAGGAATTAGCATGAATATCGGGTTTATCGGACTGGGCAACATGGGTGCGCCGATGGCGGCTAATCTGGCGGCGGCGGGGCACAATGTGACCGGTTTCGATGTGGTCGCCCCCTGCCCTGACGGCGTAACCGGTGCCCAAAGCGCGGCCGCAGCAGCACAGGCGCTCGACGTGGTCATCACCATGCTGCCCAACGGCGATATCCTGCGCGCCGTGGCGGCTGAAATCGTGCCCGTTATGGCGAAGGGTACGGTTTTTGTCGATTGCTCGACGGTGGATGTGGACAGCGCCCGCGCGGTGGCCTCTTCGGCAGTGGAAGCCGGAATAATGGCGGTCGATGCGCCGGTGTCGGGCGGCGTGGTCGGGGCAGTAGCGGGCACACTGACCTTTATGGCCGGTGGTACAGACGCCGGTTTCAAAGCCGTCGCTCCGCTGTTTGACATCATGGGGCAAAAAGCGGTGCATTGTGGGGCAAGCGGCGCCGGGCAATCGGCAAAGATTTGCAATAACATGATCCTTGGGGCCACGATGATCGTGACCTGCGAGGCCTTTGCGCTGGCCGATAAGCTGGGGCTGGACCGGCAGAAAATGTTTGATGTTGTCAGCACGTCGAGCGGCTATTCGTGGACCATGAACGCTTATTGCCCGGCGCCGGGCGTGGGGCCGGTCAGCCCGGCGGACAATAGCTATCAACCCGGTTTCGCCGCGGATTTGATGCTCAAGGATTTGCGTCTGTCGCAACAGGCCGCGCAATCCGTGGACGCGGCCACACCCATCGGACAGCGCGCCACCGAGCTTTATGCGCAATTTGTCGAACACGAAGGCGGCAGCGGCAGCGACTTCTCGGCCATGCTGCCAAGATTTGAAAACATGGGGCACAATTAAGGAAACACCCCTGTCAAAATACCGACCAGCGGTTTGGTTTTGTTGGGCTGCGCTCATTTTTCGCGCGCGCGAGTATTTTAAGAACAATGACGCGCATCAGGGATTTTGATTGTAGGAGACGATTTGTGACGCATTGGATCGATAAAAGCGCGCTGGCATCTTTGCTGGAACCAAGCGCACGCCGGATGTTGTCGGCTGTGCCGGCACAAAATCTGTCCAAGGGAGCGGTCGTTTTCCAACCGGGTGATGCAGTACGCGGATTTGCCATCGTTCTGCGCGGGCGTATCAGCGTGGTGCTAAGCGGGCCTGCGGGACGTGATATTCAGCTTTACGATATTGAACCGGGGCAGACCTGTGTGCAGTCGACACTGGGCATTCTGGGCGGCGTGGATTACTCCGCGCTGGCGGTCTGTGACACTTCGGTCGAAGTGGCGCTGATCCCGCGCGATCTGTTTCAGCAACTTCTGAACCGCGCCCCGCCATTTCGTGACTTTGTGTTCAGTGCCTTTGCCAACCGGATGCAGGCGATGATGCAATTGATCGAGCAAGTGGCCTTTGTCCGGGTCGAAAGCCGCTTGGCGGCAGCCCTGTTGGCGCGCCTGGAAGGAGACACGGTGGCTACCACCCATCAAGAGCTTGCCACGCAAATCGGTACCGCGCGCGAAGTGGTGTCACGCCAGTTGAACGGGTTTGTCAATCAGGGTCTGGTGACGCGCGAACGCGGTCTTGTACGCATTTTGGACAAAACGGCCCTGCGGCGTCTGTGCTGAAAAGCAAAAAAGCCCTGAACGTGACTAAATCACAGACAAAGCGACGCCAATCGGTCAAAAGCCGCCCATTGCTACTCCCCCCGGAGATAAACCGAAAGGATCGACCATGTTCAAGAAAAATATCGGCGCGGCGGACCGCGTGCTGCGGGTGATCGCAGGTCTGGCGCTGATCGCCGCCTATTTTGTGTTTCCGACGCTTAGCTTTGGCTGGGTTCTGCCCGTCGTTGGCGTCATTTTGTTGGCCACCGCGATGATTTCGTCGTGCCTCCTCTACACGATATTGGGTCTGCGCACCGCGCCAAAAGTCTGACTCCAAATAATCTTGCTGCCCCCTTCATACGGGGCAGCAGGATCTATTTTGCCAGCATATCCCAGTTTTTGTAGAATATCCGGTTGATACCGTGCAGCGCCATATGAACGGCTTTCAGCAGCACGCCCTGCAACGCCAGAAAAGACGACGGGCGCAAAACGTCAACGAATACGCAGTAGCGTTCGCCGTCCTCTTCGTTCACGGACCGGTGCCGGATCGTGTCGTCAAAGATAAACAGCGGGTCATCATGCCAATAGTGCTTTTGGTCGTTCACTTCGATGAATATCTTCTCGGTCTTGCGCGGCGTCAGATTGTAAAGCAACCGGACGGTCAGACGGATTGGCCCGAAATGCACCGAGGTTGATTCACGGCTGTTGAACACCGAAACGCCGATAGTTTTGACATATTTGAAATCTGCGTTGAATTCGGGAACCGAGTTGTCGACGTTCTCGCCGTACCATTTGTAAAACAGCATGCCACGGCGCTTGCCTTTCATCTGCGCCCTCAGATCGGTGGTGATCCGGTCCTTTTTAGCCTCGAACATATCCAGCACCTGCTGAATTTCCGCCCTCTGCTGTTCGGGAAAGTCTTTCATATAAAGCCGGTACGGGCGGCGAAAGCTCAGCAAATCAAACAACAGATTCAGCGGTGACAGCAACCAGGTCAGCACACCGTTGCCGGTGAAATACTGTGCTACCAGATCACGGTTTAGACGTCCGTGCCGCGACAGATCGATCAGCCCCAATACCACATAAGCCCCCATGAAATAGGGAAAAAACAAAAACAACGGCCCCAGCACAATCGCCAGCACCAGCAGCTTTCTGAAGTTTTTTTTGGTCAAGCGCGGTCTCTCCGAAATTGCACGACAAATACGCCGCTATAACACCCGGTCCCGAATGTCCGAAATGCTCTGGGGTATGTCTACCGCATTAATCACCGGATGTGAATCACCTGCGTAACGCAAATATCATGCGCGGGCGCGATGGCCTTTCGCGATCAGGACTCCGGTTTGAACCGGCGCTCGATCGACCTGTTCATGGCGGGATGCGCATCGTTTTTCAGCGGCGCGCCGTGGGCGCTGATCAGGTGCTGAAATTCCATTTCCAACAACCGCTTGAAATCACTGTGTTGCGGCGCGCAGCGTTTAATCCAGCCCGGCCCGATATTCGCCGGATTGAAAAAACCGCTTTCGGTCATCAGTTTGATCGTGGGCGCGTCAAAAAACCGGTCCGGCTGCAGCATGTTTTGAAAACTGTCGCAGCTCAGCACAATGCCGCCGTGTCTTGCCAGGTGATAAATGGATTCCGGCGCTGTTGCGGTCTCAAACGAAAACACAGTTCCGTCACTGCAAGGTCCGTTTTCACCGGCAACAAGCGCTTTGTCCGTGGTGACACCGCGCTGGTGGTCGGTCCCCTCCAGCGCCCACATGTCCGCTTTGTAACGATCCATATAAAACGCATCGTCACGCCCGTGAAACGCCCCCAGCCTAACAACATTGGTGACTTTTCCCAGGGACTCCAGATACTCCAGCCCCGCCGCATTAAGCCGCAGCGTGTTAAACAGCGTCAGCCCGTCGCCGTCCCTGATCACAGTCATGGTGCGGGAAAACGAGACAGTATTTTCGCCAAAATCAACTTTTATCTGTCCCTGGACAAAAAACACATCCGGAAAAACTTCGGTCAGTTCGTCGTGCGGCAATTGTGGTGGAAAATCTGTCATTCTGTTTCCTTTTGGTCTCTTTATGAGCGTCTGACTTTCAGTGTTCCAAAAATACTCAAAATCCCTTATTCCGCCGCCACCCGCTGGCCGTTGAGAATGCCCTTAAGATATTGCCCGGTATAACTTTTTGCGTTCCGCGCCACCGCTTCAGGCGTGCCGGTGGCGATGATCCGCCCGCCTTTGTCCCCACCTTCGGGACCGATATCAATGACATGGTCGGCGGTTTTAACCACGTCGAGATTGTGTTCGATCACGATCACTGTGTTACCCTGATCGACAAGTTCGTGCAGCACTTCCAGCAGCTTGCGCACGTCTTCAAAATGCAACCCCGTTGTCGGTTCGTCCAGTATATAAAGCGTGCGACCGGTGGAACGTTTGGCCAGTTCCTTTGATAGTTTCACGCGCTGCGCTTCACCACCCGACAGGGTCGTCGCCTGTTGTCCGACTTTGATATAACCCAGACCAACGCGCATCAGCGCCGTCATTTTATCGCGAATGGCAGGTACTGCCTGAAAAAAGGCTTCGGCGTCTTCAACCGTCATGTCCAGAATATCTGCGATGCTTTTGCCTTTGAACAGAATTTCCAGCGTTTCGCGGTTGTAGCGTTTGCCTTTGCAGCTTTCGCACGTCACGTAAACGTCCGGCAGAAAATGCATCTCAATTTTGATCACGCCGTCGCCCTGACACGCCTCGCAACGCCCGCCTTTGACATTAAAACTGAACCGCCCGGGTTTATAGCCGCGCGTCTTGGCTTCGGGCAGACCGGCGAACCAGTCGCGGATCGGCGTGAAAGCGCCGGTATAGGTTGCTGGATTTGACCGCGGCGTACGGCCAATGGGGCGCTGGTCGATGTCGATGACCTTGTCCAGATGTTCAAGTCCGGTAATGGCGTCGCAGGGCGCAGGCACCTGCCGCGCGCCATTGAGCCGCATACTGGCGGTTTTGAACAGGGTTTCAATCGTCAGCGTTGATTTTCCACCGCCCGATACACCGGTGATGCAGGTCAGCGTGCCCAAGGGAAAGTCCGCCGTCATATCTTTCAGATTATTGCCGCGCGCGCCTTCGACGCGCACAAATTTCCCCGTGCCTTGCCGCCGCTCGTCGGGAATTGGCACCTCGCGACTGCCTGTCAGGTACTGACCGGTAATAGAGTCACGCGCGGCAGCAATAGTCTCGGGCGTGCCCTGCGCGATTATTTCCCCGCCATGGGCCCCGGCACCCGGTCCGATATCAAGCACGAAATCAGCGGTGCGAATTGCCTCTTCGTCGTGTTCGACGACGATGACGGTATTGCCCTGATCCCTGAGGTTTTTCAGGGTTTCCAAAAGCCGCCCATTGTCGCGCTGATGCAATCCAATCGACGGCTCGTCGAGCACATAAAGCACGCCGGTCAGCCCCGAACCGATCTGGCTGGCCAGCCGGATGCGTTGGCTTTCGCCACCGCTTAACGTGCCGGAATTGCGCGACAATGTCAGGTAATCAAGACCTACATTAACCAAAAATCCAAGACGTTCGCGAATTTCTTTCAAAATGGCACGGGCGATTTCGTTTTTTTGCGCGCTCAGCGCGGCAGGTACGGCGTCGACCCAGTCAAGCGCCGCCTTGATCGACATCTGTACCACCTGCCCGGCGTGCAGCAGTTTTTCCTGCCCGCCTCCGGCAGGACCAATTTTTACCGCCAAAGCCTCGGGGCGCAGACGGTACCCCTCGCAGGTGCCGCAGCCGCGGTTGTTCTGATAACGCTCGAATTCCTCTCGAATCCAGTTGCTGTCGGTTTCACGGTAGCGGCGTTCCATATTGGGAATCACGCCTTCAAAGGCGCGGCGCACCTCGTAAACCCGTCCGCCTTCGTCGTAACGAAATAGGATTTCATCCTCACCCGAACCATAAAGCATGACCTGTTTGACGTAGCGCGGCAGGTCGGTCCACGGCAGGTCGCGCTCGAAT
>CAZPQL010000083.1:0-10966 GCA_964588725.1 uncultured Rhodobacterales bacterium | reverse complement strand
GCGCGCCGAGCTTGATATGCTGAAACGCGCGTTTCGTCGCCACTGCGTTGAGACCGGAAACTGACGCCGCGTTGCGCGTGACTTTGTGCCGGTTTTCCAGCAGTCTGCCAAAAAACCGCCGCGCAGAAAGCCAGCCCATGAGCAACCCAGTTTTTCCGCATATTTTTGCCCCGCTCAATCTTGGCTTCACCACGCTCAAGAACCGCGTGATGATGGGATCGATGCACACCGGTCTGGAGGAACGCGGCGATTGGGAAACCATCAAAACCTATTACGGCGACCGCGCGCGCGGCGATGTTGCCCTGATTGTTACCGGTGGCATGGCCCCCAACAGCGAAGGCGGCGTTTTCCCCGGCGCGGCGGGTTTATTCAATTCGGAAGACATTTCAAACCACCGTGGCGTTACCGACCGTGTGCACGCCGAAGGCGGCAAGATCGCTATGCAAATATTGCACGCGGGACGCTACGCCTATTCGCCGGAATGCGTCGCGCCCTCGCCCGTAAAGTCACCTATTTCGCCGTTTCCGCCCAAGGAACTGGACGAAGCGGGCATCGAAAAACAGATCGCCGACATCGCGACGGCGGCGGGCCGGGCCGGCGAGGCGGGCTACGACGGCGTGGAAATCATGGGCTCTGAAGGCTATTTTCTGAACCAGTTCATCGTGGAGCACACGAATAAGCGAACCGATAACTGGGGCGGCAGCTATGCCAACCGCATTCGCCTTCCCATCGAGGTTGTCAAACGTGTACGCGCTACGGTAGGGCCAAATTTCATCATCATTTACCGACTGTCGATGATCGATCTTATCCCTTTGGGGTCAACATGGGCCGAGGTCGTGCAGCTGGCCAAGGAAATCGAAAAGGCCGGTGCCACGATTATCAACACGGGCATAGGCTGGCACGAAGCCCGCATTCCCACCATTGCCACATCGGTGCCGCGGCACGCTTTTAGCTGGGTCACCAAAAAACTGATGGGCGAGGTTTCAATCCCGATCATCACCTCGAACCGTATCAATACCCCTGCAGTGGCAGAGTCTGTATTGGCGGACGGCTGCGCCGACATGGTGTCGATGGCACGTCCGTTTTTGGCCGACGCCGATTTTGTGGCCAAAGCCAAGGCCGGAGACCACGCGTTGATTGCGCCCTGCATTGGCTGCAATCAAGCCTGTCTCGACCACACGTTTTCAGGAAAAACTTCCACCTGTCTGGTCAACCCGCGCGCCTGCAATGAAATTGAACTGACCTATGGTCCGACAAAAAATACCAAACGCATAGCAGTAGTCGGAGCCGGTCCCGCTGGACTGTCGACCGCTTTGGTCGCAGCAGAACGCGGGCACGACGTGACGTTGTTCGAAAAATCCGAAACCATCGGTGGCCAGCTGAACATGGCGCGAATGGTCCCCGGAAAAGAAGAATTCGACGGTCTGTTAGATTACTATCGCGCCCAGTTGCAAAGCCTTGAAATAGGCGTACGACTTGGAAAAACCATTACCAGCGATGACCTGAGTGGCTTTGACCATGTGGTCATAGCCACGGGAGTGCTACCGCGCGATCCTGAAATTCCGGGGCAGGACGGCCCAAACGTGGTGTCTTATGTTGATGTACTGCGCGGCAAAGTTCCTGTCGGCGCGACGGTTGCCATCGTCGGTGCCGGTGGCATTGGCTTTGACGTGGCTGAATTTCTGGTCGAGAACCGTCCCGGCCCGACCGAAGATCTGAAAACATGGCAAAAAGAATGGGGCGTCGCTGATCCCGCCGAATCCCGCGGCGGGCTAAGCGATAGCGGCGCGATGCCCGGAGCCCCTGCCCGTCAAGTCACGTTGTTGCAGCGCAAGGCGCAAAAGCTGGGTAAGGGACTTGGCAAAACAACCGGCTGGATTCACCGCGCAACCCTTAAGATGAAAAATGTGGAAATGATCGGTGGCGTGAACTACGAAATGATCGACGGCGACGGCCTTTATATCAGTTTTGGCGAAGCCCGCGAAAATCCACAGCTGGTCAAGGCCGACACCATTGTGCTGTGCGCCGGCCAGGTCAGCAACCGCGCGCTGGCCGATGATTTGAACGGATCAGGCGCAGACGTGCACGTCATCGGCGGCGCCGACGTGGCCTCGGAACTCGACGCCAAACGCGCCATCGCACAGGGTGCCAGACTGGCCGCCGATTTCTAGCGCCGCAGGCGTCCGCTTTGCCCGTCCTGCGCTCTAATCAGCTGTCGTCGCGCCAGCCCTCGTCTTTATGGGTTCCATCGCAAAACGGTTTGTTTTTGGACAATCCGCATCGGCACAATACATAGGATTTCCTGTCAGCCGCCGAGGCCCAGTTTACCTCCTCTATGTCCATATTGGTAACCCGCAACGGTCCGTTTTTCTCAACAACTATGCCCGCACCCTCAAGATCAAGATGCTTGGGTTCTTCGCCTTTGCCGTTGTAGCGAAGCGCCCCTGACGGACAGGCGCGCACAACTTCCTCGACCGCCTCGATGGTGCCGTTGTCGGGCTGAATCCACGGGCGTTTTTTACTGTCAAATATTTCGACATGGCGTTTGCCGCACTCCGCCGCGTGTGAACACAACAAAAGCGAGTAATGTACGTCGATTTCACTGCCTTCGTAGCTCAGGATTTTATCTTTCGGCGGGTCGGCGGGGTCTGGCGAACTGCCGTCAAAGCCAACTTTCTTGTGCGATCCGTCGCAAAACGGTTTGTTCTGGCTGTTTCCGCACCTGCACAGCGCCATCACCGGTTTTAGCTCCAGTTCGGTGCCGTCAGAATTCTCCAGTCGCGGCAGGTTTGCCACCCGAATGAATGCGTTTTCACGAACGGCAATGGTCGGTTTTTCGTCGTCGGTCATTTCTTTGATTCTCCAATGTTTGCCCTACTATCAAAGCGTCCGATACGATTGTCAAAGCGCGATCATGGTTCGTGTGCAAGTAACTGCCGCGCGACCGCCTTGCCCATATCGGCATGTGCGCATGCGATCTTAAAATTACGCTCTATTGCTGGTCGCATGGCGTCGTACTGCGCCACTGTCAGACCTTGCAGTGCGATCTCTATTTCGTGTGCATTTGTACACTCAATAAGCCCGCCTTTGTCAAATACGTCTCCGACCGTTGGCGAGCCCCAATAGATTGGCACGGTTTTTGTCAGCAGACAATCGGTCAGTTTTTCAGACACATAGCCGATTTCGCGTGTGTTTTCGATAACGACTGAAAACCGATACGGCACCAGACCGTGGGATTTGTCCGCAAGACTCTGGTAGGCCCGTCCACGCAAATGCAGCGGATACGTATTTGCGATCGACCACCGGGCAATTTCGTGGCGCAAACGGTGGCCTTCAAGATCGTTGCGTTTTGACGCAATCAAGGACACCAGTTCGGTTTTTTCGGGCGCATCACAGGGTTGAACCCACGCATTCGTTGTCACGAAAGGAAGCGCATTGGGAATCCGGCCGATCAGTTCGGGCGACGAGGTCACGACGCGATGGAACCGCCAGTACATCCACCGGATCAGCCGATAATACCGCCCATGAACCGACTTGGGTTCGACCAGCAGCAGAGACACCTTGCAACGCAAATCGGGAAACCGCCCAAAAAAGGTTCGGCTGCTGGTATAGACGAAAAGATGATCGTCCGGCCCGAGATCTGCCAGATATCCCTCCGTTGCGCTGTCGCGGCCAAGTGGAAAATCAACCTCTGAAAAGGGAATGTTCCCCATGCGTTTGGTCTTGCGCAGCTCGTAGGGCAAAAAGGCGATCAAAGGCTTCATGCGGGACGCGACACGTTTGTCAGACGCGCGACTGCGCCAGCGAATCCATCGTATCGACAAGCGTTTTGGTAATTGACGGTTCTGATAACGCGTGGCCTGCATCGTCCAGCAAGTGCAACGAAACATTCGGCCATTTCGCAGCCAGCGCAACCGCGCTCTTGGGTGGGCAGATCATATCGTACCGCCCCTGAACAATCGCGCCGGCGATATGTTCGATTTTCTGCATGTTATTCAGAATATGGGTGCGTTCGTCCAGAAATCCTTTGTTAACAAAATAATGATTTTCCAGACGCGCAAATGCACGCGCGTATTCAGACGGGGCTTTCCCTTGGGCTGCGCGCGGTTTCAGCGTCGCCGTCGCGCTTTCCCAATTGGACCAAACGCGACCATATTTCAGTTCGGTCTCGTGGTGACCGCTGAACAGTCTTTTGTGATAGGCGGCAATCAGGTCAAATCGCTCGTCCGGCGGAATCATGTCAACAAAGACCTGCCACGCTTCGGGCCAAAAATTGCCCGCGCCACCGCCATAGAACCAGTCCAGTTCATCGCCCGTCATAAGAAAAACGCCGCGCAGCGCCAGAAAATTTACCCGCGCTGGGTGCTTTTGCGCGTATATCAGCGACAGCGTCGCGCCCCACGACCCCCCAAACACGTCCCACGATTCAATACCCAACACGGTTCGGATTTTTTCTATATCGGCCACCAGATCCCACGTGGTGTTGTTGGTGACATCGGCATGCGGCTTGGAGCGACCGCATCCGCGTTGGTCAAACAGGATGATCCGGTAATGCTGCGGGTCAAAAAACCGGCGCATCGCGGGGCTGCACCCACCGCCGGGTCCGCCGTGCAAGACAATGACGGGGTGGCCTTTTGGGTTGCCGCATTGTTCAAAATAAATCCGGTGGCCGCCGCCGACATTCAACATCCGCGTGTCAAACGGCCCGATCGACGGGTAAAGAATATCGTTTGCGCTGATTTGGCTCGCAGATTTGTCCATCGGGTAATATATACTCCTTACGAGCCCCTTTGGGCCTATCATTGGCAGTTTGAAAAGCAGAGTGCAATGCCGTCAACCACGACAGTCGACCCCGGTGAGATTGCAAAATTCGAGGCAATGGCCTCGGAATGGTGGGACGTCAACGGCAAGTTCAAGCCTTTGCACATGATGAATCCTGTGCGGCTTGATTACATCAATGCCCAGATTGCCACGGAATTTAACCGCGACTTAATCGAGCCTAAGCCATACAAAGGCCTGCGTATTCTTGATATCGGTTGCGGGGGCGGGCTGTTGTCCGAACCCATGGCGCGGTTGGGGGCAAAAGTGGTGGGCGCCGACGCGGCTGCCGGAAACATCCCCGTAGCGCAGATCCACGCGGCGCAAAGCGGTCTGGATATCGACTATCGGCACGCAACGGCTGAACAGCTTGCAGCGGAGGACCAGCAATTTGACGTCGTTCTGAGCATGGAAATCGTCGAACATGTCGCCGATCCACTGGCGTTTCTGACCACGTGTCAACAATTGCTTAAACCCAATGGGCTGATCGTTTGCTCGACCATAAACCGCAACGCCAAAAGCTTTGGCATGGCGATTATTGGCGCAGAGTATGTCATGCGCTGGCTGCCAAAAGGCACGCACGACTGGCAAAAATTCATCACACCGGACGAGCTGTCCGACACAATGTCGTCTGCTGGTCTGGACGTCGTTGATCGAAAGGGGTTTGTGTTCAACCCGCTTTTGTGGCGCTGGTCTATGTCCGATCGCGACCTAAGCGTTAACTATGTGCTGACGAGTGTTAAGCGCGGTTAATCATTTTCAAACTGTCTGCGCAGCTCTCGCAGGAACGGCAGCATATTTTTGATCGTGTCGCTTCCCATGGACCCGACGACCGATTCAAAAATTGGTGAGATCGCCCGAAGTGCTTCTTCACGCGCCGCAACACCAGCCGGACTTACCACGATGAATTTGCGACGTCCGTCGTCCCAATCCGGACGCAAATAAATGTACCCAGCCGCCGACAATTTGCCCAACGTGTTGGTCATCGCGCCCTTGGTGACGTTAAAAATCCGTGCCAATTGCGCAGGCGATTTTTCCGCACCCAGGCGCACAAGAAGATTGAGCACCGAAAAATGCGACACTTCCATACCGCGGGGTAGCGCCTTGGCCAGCCGACCGCGGGCCAGTTGGTCGACCATGGCAATTTCGCCAAACAGCGCGATGGCCAGAGAGTCGCCCTCGCTGCTCATGGTGTGTTCTCGAAAACCGGATTATGCGACAGCGACGGGATACGATGCCGCGCCTCTGCGACTGCGTTCAAATCTACATCGGTTATCGTCACGCCCGGCGTTGCGCCGCCGTCCGCCACGATGTCTCCCCAGGGCGATACGATAAGCGAATGCCCAAACGTTTTACGCGCTTTGCCGACTGTCGCCGCATGGGTGCCGCATTGTGCCGGCGCCACTATGAAACAGCCTGTTTCTATCGCGCGCGCGCGCAGAAGAACGTGCCAATGCGCGGCTCCGGTGACCGGTGAAAACGCTGACGGGACGGTAATGATCTGCGCTCCGGCCCGTGCGAGCGACCTAAAAAGACTGGGAAACCGCAAGTCATAACAAATGGTTAGCCCAATATTTCCGACGGCGGTCCTGGCCAATGATTGTTTGCAACCGGGCCGAAATCCAGCCGATTCGCAGTAGGTTTCACCAGCGCTAATTTCGGCATCGAACATATGAATTTTGTCGTATGCCACGGTAATGGCACCCGTGGGCGCAATCAAAAAGCTGCGGTTCACAAACCGCCCGTCGGGATCGTCCGATTTCAGTGCCAGCGATCCAATCAGCAGCCAGACACCGAGTTCGTTCGCCAGCGCAACATAGGCCGACAGTGACGGATCGTCGTTTTGATGGTGCAATTGCGTCTGCTGGTGCGCGCGGTTCAACGAAACGATATTTGTGACCTCGGGCGTTGCCACAAATGTGGCACCCTGATCAGCCGCCAGACGTATGAGCGCAGTCGTTGCAACAATATTCTCTGGTGGAAGATCGCCCGACGTCAGCTGAACAAGCCCAATGCGCAAAGCTACAACGCAAGCATGGGATCAAGTTTGCCCGCCCGTTCCAGCGCGAAAAGATCATCGCACCCACCAACGTAGTCATCGCCGATAAAAATTTGCGGCACAGTGCGTCCACCGCTGGATCTGGCCATCATTTCGGCACGTTTTGACGGATCGCGCGCGACGTCGATTTCGCTGAATTCAACGCCTTTGGATTTCAACAGACGCTTTGCCGCGACGCAAAAGCCGCAGAATCTGGTGGTGTAAATATCGACGTCTGGCATGGGATCTCGCTATAGTATGCGGTGGCACTATAGTCATTTAGTCATTGTGCGCAACGCGCGCCAGTACCAATACGTTCACGGTTTCAGCACCACTTGTGAGGCAGGCGTCAGTGCAGGCTGAAAGAGTTGCGCCGGTGGTCATCACATCGTCCACTATCAAAATATTTGCCTTTTTCAATATTTCCGATTTTTTCGGTTTAATTTCAAATGCTTGTTTGACGTTATTAATTCTTTCTTCGCGTCCAAGACCGTCCTGAATCGGGGTGGCCCGGCATCGGTGCAGTATGTTGGGTTCAAATCGCCGATCCAGCATACCGGCAATCCTTGCAGCCAGCAAAGCTGCCTGATTGTACCGTCGCCGAAAGAAACGGAATCGGTGCAACGGTACCGGCACGATGATTGTATCAGATTGGATCAGATCACCCGCCGCGGCAGTCATCCAGCGGGCCATGGAAACACACAAATCGGACCTGTCGCCGTATTTTAGCGCCAAAATCATTTTGCGTGCGGTGCCGCCGTATTTCAGTGCTGCGCGGCCTCTGTCCCATAGTGGTCGTTCACAAATACACGAATCACACAAGGTTTTGGTATCACCACTTTCGCCGGGCAGCGGCGTTCCACAGGCATCGCACACCGTGCCGGAAATAAACTCGGTATTCTCCCAACAGGTTTTGCACAGTTCAAAATCAGAGTCGGTCTCCGCGCGGCAGGAAATACATTGCGGTGGGTACAACATACGTACGGCTGTTTGCACGGGCGATTGTAATAACACCACATTTTTCCTAATGTTTTGGTTCGCAACAGAGTGCTTTGACCGTGCCACCAAGACTGTTTGACCATGACGCCCGGACCATGCGCCAACAGCGTGCGTTGCGTACCGGCCAGGCCGCGACATTCCTGCACGATCGTACTGCACTGCAGATTTCAGAAAGACTGACAGAGGTTAACCGATCGTTTACAAAAATCGCAATTGTCAGTGGTTTTACCGAACCCTGGCGCGCGGTTTTCCCGAACTCCACGATTGTACCCGAAATTGATACCCTGCCGTTCGCGGCCGACACCTATGATCTGATCATTCACGCGCTGGCGCTGCATGCCTGTAACGATCCGCTTGGACAATTGATCCAATGTCACCGCGCACTGAAGAAGGACGGCCTGTTCATCGCGGCATTGTTTGGGGGCCAAACCCTGCACGAACTGCGCGCAACTTTGGCCTACGGCGAATCAGAAATCACCGGAGGTATCAGTCCACGCGTGTTTCCCATGGCTGAAATCCGCGATCTGGGTGCTTTATTGCAGCGGGCGAATTTTTCGCTTCCTGTAGCGGATAATGATGTTTTAACAGTGACTTACAAAACTTTACTCACGCTAATGCACGATTTGCGGGCCATGGGTGAATCCAACATCTTGTCCGACCGCCTGGACCGATTCACCGCATCCAAAGTATTTTCCTGCGCCGAACATCATTATCAGCTTAATTACTGCAATAATAACAACCTTTTACCGGCGACATTTGAGGTCATATTTCTGACTGGATGGCGCCCCGACGAAAGCCAGCAACAGCCGCTGAAACCCGGGAGCGCGCAAACGTCGCTGCAAACAGCGCTGAATGCTGCGACACAGGATGATCTTGACCCTGACGCCAACTAGGGTTCCTTTGCCCACATGACAAACGCGACACACGCAAAAACCGGCATTTTAATTGCCAATTTGGGCACACCGGACAGCACTGGTTACTGGGATATGCGCCGTTATCTCAGCGAATTTCTGTCCGATCAACGCGTAATCGATTCACCACGATGGAAATGGCAACCGATTCTACAATTGATCGTCTTGACAAAAAGACCGTTTTCATCCGGTGCCGCGTACCGGTCTATCTGGAACAACGACGCTGACGAAAGCCCGCTGCTGACGATTACACGCGCGCAATCGGAAAAGCTCCAATCGGCGATGGCGGACCGGTTTGGCAATTCTGTGCTGGTTGAATTCTGCATGCGGTACGGCAATCCATCCACCGAATCCAAACTGCAGAAACTGATCGATGCGGGTTGCACGCGAATCGTGTTTTTTCCGCTGTACCCGCAATACGCCGGTGCAACGACAGGCACCGCCAACGACCAGTTGTTCCGGGCTTTGCAAAAAATAAAGTTTCAACCGGACCTGCGCACAATCGGTGCCTATTTTGAGCATCCAAAATTTGCCGCGGCTCTGGCGGCCTCGATCACTCAAGCCTACGACCAGCTGTCCGCGAAGCCCGAAGTGCTGGTGGCGTCCTATCATGGATTGCCCCAGCGTTATATCGACGAGGGCGACCCTTACTACGAGCATTGCATTGCCACGACGCGTGCGGTGCGCGAACAACTGGGATGGAATGACGGTCAAATCGTCACGGCGTTCCAATCCAAATTCGGCCCAACCGAGTGGATTAAACCAGCAACCGTCGATCTTGTGGCCGATCTGGCGCGGCAGGGTAGAAAATCGATTGCGGTTTTCGCGCCGGCGTTTTCCGCTGATTGCATCGAAACGCTTGAAGAGATTAACGAAGAAATCGCCGATAGTTTCAAAGCGGCGGGCGGTGAGGAATTCACCTATATAGCCTGCCTGAATGCAGGCGACGACCACATCGACATGATGGCGGATATTGTGGCGGACAACATTCAGGGCTGGGTCTGACGACCTATAACCAGTCGCGCAAAATCGGGATCAGCGGCAGATCTGCCGGTGGCATTGCATAGTTTTTCATGTCACGCGGCCGCACCCATTTGAGCTCCTGACCTTCCTTGGCCAGAATTGTGCCCTGCCACTTCCGGCACGCAAACAGCGGCATCAGCAAATGAAAATCGTCGTAGGCATGGCTGGCAAAACACAGTGGTGCCAGACAACTTTGCCACGTGTCGACGCCCAGTTCTTCTTGTACTTCACGGATCAGGGCGGCCTCGGGTGTTTCACCGGCCTCGATTTTTCCGCCCGGAAATTCCCATAGCCCCTCCATGGATTTACCCTTGGGACGCTTGGCCAACAACACCCGTCCATCAATGTCGATCAGCGCGACCGCCACCACAAAGACCAGTTTCATGACCGGTAGTCCGCGTTGATTGCGACATAGTCCTTGGTTAAATCACAGGTCCAGATTTTGGCCGTCCCGTCACCGATCGCAAGGTCCACTTTGATTTTCAGGTCCTGATTTTTCATATAGGCCGCGCCGTCGTCTTCGCGATAGTCCGGAGACACCCAACCACGTGCGGCCACAAGGATATCGCCAAACCAGATCGAAACTTTATCGCGGTCTGCACGCGCGCCGGATTTACCAATCGCCATGACCACCCGGCCCCAGTTCGGGTCTTCACCTGCGACGGCGGTTTTTACCAGCGGTGAGTTGGCAATGGCTTTGCCAATCTTATGGGCGTCAGCCTTGGACTTCGCGCCGGTGACTTCTATTTCCAGAAACTTGCTGGCGCCTTCCCCGTCGCGTACCACCTGATGCGCAAGGTTCAACATCACCTTTTCCAGTTCGCGCGCAAATATCCGGCCGGATTTTGAGTTGGCATTGGTAATTTTTGCACCGCTTTGGGCCGTTGCGACCACGATCAGACTGTCAGAGGTCGAGGTATCGCTGTCCACAGTAATGCAATTGAACGTTTTGCGATTGAGCCGCGTAACCATGCTTTGCAGCACAGCCTGATCAACGGCGGCATCGGTGAATATGAACACCAGCATCGTTGCCATGTCAGGGGCAATCATACCCGACCCTTTCGCGATCCCGGCAATGTTGACTATGTTCTCATCAATATTGAAGGACGTGCCCGCGCCTTTGGCGAACGTGTCGGTCGTCATAATGGCCTGCGCCGCGTCGGCGACGCCACCGGCG
>CAZPQL010000082.1:0-11329 GCA_964588725.1 uncultured Rhodobacterales bacterium | reverse complement strand
AGCAACGCCACTGCCGGATTGTCGTGGGGTTGTCTCACGCGCCAAGCCCATTCAATCCAAGAGGAGGCGCCTGAACGGAAAACCCTTCGCCCCCTTTCCCGTGGGAGAAGGCCGGGGAGAGGGAAGGTTCACTAGCCAAGGCTCACGCTCGCCGCGCTTTCCGGCAGTTCTTCGTCAAAGCAGCGCTGGTAAAATTCGGCCACGGTTTGGCGTTCCAACTCGTCGCATTTATTGAGAAACGTCAGGCGAAACGCGAATCCCACGTCTTTGAAAATCTCGGCGTTTTGTGCCCAGTTGATCACGGTGCGCGGTGACATAACGGTAGAAATATCACCCTGCATGAAAGCCGTACGCGACAGATCTGCAACCGTGACCATCTGGCTGATGACCTTGCGGCCCTTGTCGGTATTGTAATGTGGGTTTTTGGACAGCACAATTTGTAGTTCGGCGTCATGCGAAAGATAGTTCAGTGTCGCCACCAGCGACCAGCGGTCCATCTGGCCCTGATTGATCTGCTGAGTGCCGTGATAAAGTCCGGTCGTGTCGCCCAGGCCAACGGTGTTTGATGTGGCAAACAGGCGAAAGTAGGGGTGCGGCGTGATGATTTTGTTCTGATCAAGCAAGGTTAACTTGCCGTCCACTTCCAGAACCCGCTGAATCACGAACATCACGTCGGCGCGCCCGGCGTCGTATTCGTCAAACACAATTGCCACGGGATTACGTAGCGCCCAGGGCAGGATTCCTTCCTGAAATTCGGTGATCTGTTTGCCGTCTTTCAGCTTGATCGCGTCTTTGCCTATAAGGTCGATCCGGCTGATGTGGCTGTCCAGATTGACACGCACGCAGGGCCAGTTCAGATGCGCCGCGACCTGTTCGATGTGGGTCGATTTTCCGGTCCCGTGATAGCCCTGGATCATTACGCGGCGGTTCTTGTTGAATCCCGCAAGAATCGCCAAAGTGGTGTCGGGGTCAAATTTATAGGTCGGGTCGATCAGCGGTACACGGTCGGTGGCCTCAGCAAAGGCCATGACCTCCATTTCGGTGTCAAAGCCAAAAAGATCGTGTACCGATTTTTTTTCGGTGGGTTCCGGTGCCATGTCGATTGATCCGTCAGCCATTGGTCGTGTTCCGTACTCTGTGATTCTGTGCTGCGTAAAATGGTGTTTTTACGTAGTGCTTAGTGGCGTAAACTGCACAAGGGTGCAAGAGCGACACAGCGTCCTAGTCCTTGAACGAGCGGCTATCCTTGATCTGCTCCCACGCCCAGACCACTTCCTGCAGGCGGTCCTCGTCGTCGCGGATACCGCCGTTCATATCGGGGTGCAGGTCTTTGACGAGCGATTTATACTGCTTGCGCAACTCGCCCTTGGTCCAATGGTCGCGGCCCTCCAGAATATCAAGCGCCTTGCGTTCGGTGGCTGGCAGGCGGCGCGCGTGGGTGGAGCCGCGCCCCGATCCCGGATTCATCGTGGCGTTGGAACCCAGAACTTCCATCGGGTCGTTGATGCCCAGACGGGCCCATGCCTTTTCTTCAGCACCGGCGCGGGCTTTTTCGCCTTCTCCCGCCTTGCCAAACGGTTTGGTCGGGCGTTCCCACACCCGGTCGGCGGCGAATTGCTTTTCCAGCTCTTCCTCGGAATGATTGGTGAAAAAATTCCACTTCAAATTATACTGGCGCACGTGCTCCAGACAAAACCAGAAAAACTCATCTGTGATGTCGGGGTGTTTGGGGGCGCGGTATTTACCCGGCTGCTGACACGCGGCGTGTTCGCAAACGCGCGACGAGGTTTCAAAAGCGCCGGACATGCCGCGCCGCCCGCGCGCGCGGCGTTTTTTGTCAGCCGAGACCGACATATCGAAATTGAACGGTGAGCTGCCCGCCATGCTTGAAGCGATCCTTTTTATATAACGACTTTCCGACTCGGATCACACAGTTTAGTCCTTTGGGCGGGCACGCCAAGTGCGAAATGGAAACCAGAGGTAAAAAAAGTGCCAATCAAAGACGAAATCGTCGGAAAACTGACAGAAACCTTCACGCCGCGCGCTTTGGAAGTCGTGGACGACAGTGAATCGCATCGCGGTCACGGCGGCTGGCGCGAGGGCGGCGAGACGCATTTCAACGTGATGATCAGGGCTGACGTATTTGCTGATATGTCGCGTGTCGCGCGCCACCGTGCTGTGCACGCGGCCTTGACGCCTGAATTGGTCGGGCGCATCCACGCGCTGGCACTGGATATCTCGGGGTAGGTGTCGCCACAAAAGGTGACTTTTGCTATACGCGTCTAGAAGAAAATCGAAAATTCGACGGTGCTATTCAGCCGCCTGTTTCATGTGCTCGGGGTAGGTGTCCATGTCTTCGCGCGCTTGTCGGGCCTTGCGGCTGCGCAGGATCGACAGCACGTCGCCTGTACCGGCTGGTGCTTCGGCATCGCCGGTGTCCTCGGCCACACTGGCGACCACACTGGGGCGTTGGCTGGAGGCAAACACGACGTCGCTTTCGACGACATCTTCGGCGATGGAATGCACTTCAAGTTGATGGGTCGGCGGAATATCAAAGAACTTTTGATCTGACACGATCGCACGGCGAAAAACCAGAACGCTTTGATAGGATTCAACCCGGCTTGTCAGGCCGGTTTTTTCCTCACACGGCAGGCTTTCGGCGCGCAGGTATTCCCAGTTGTGCAACGCCTGCTCATTCATGATTTCCATCAAAACATGCGCGAACTGATCCTCGTGCGCGCGCACGCCCCTAAAGGCCTTGGTCTTTTTAGGTGCAGCAACAACCTTGTATTCAAAGTCTGCCATATCGTGGCTCTTCCCCAAAACAGTCGCCCCCACGACATTTAGTTCGGTGCTAAGTAGAAGATATTATTACCAAAAAATTAACACCCCAAATTGGAAACAATCGATGATCGTATTCGAAACAACGAATTCAAGTTCTTGGGGCATCATCGGGTAAATTCCCTACATGCTGTATTAGTGGTAACCATAGGTTGTGTTAGTTACGTGGATAACACGCCGATTATTCAACAATATCAATGCGTTTATTCTGATTGTGCATGAAGTCGCGGTCGCCGGCCCGACTCTGAACGATGCGCGCCTTGCTTTGGACGCAATAAACTTTCGCCATACAGCGATTGCGCGGGCCGGGAAAATTAACCGCGTAACTTTTCCCCGACGATCTCGTTCACCGCTTTGGGGTTGGCGCGGCCACCGGTGGCTTTCATCACCTGTCCGACGAACCAGCCTGCCAGTTTGGGATTGGCGCGGGCCTTTTCCACCTGCGCGGGGTTGTCGGCGATGATTTTGTCGACGGCTGCCTCGATCGCACCCGGATCGGTGACCTGTTTCATGCCGCGTGCCGCGACGATTTCGGCGGGGTCGCCGCCTTCGGTGTAGACGATTTCAAACACGTCTTTGGCGATTTTACCGGAAATATCGCCGCTGGCAATAAGATCAAGGATGCCGCCAAGCTGATCGGCGGACATCGGGCTGTCTGCGATGCTCAGTTCGCCCTTGTTGAGACGCCCAAACAGTTCGTTGATCACCCAGTTGGCGGTCTGTTTGCCGTCGCGCCCCTGCGCCACATTTTCAAAATAATCGGCGCTGGCCACGTCACCGGTGAGCACCGCCGCGTCATAATCGGTCATCCCGAAATCGGCGATAAACCGGGCCTTTTTGGCGTCGGGCAGTTCGGGCAGGTTGGCGGAAATCCCGTCCACCCACGACTGTTCTATATTAAGCGGCAAAAGGTCGGGGCAGGGAAAATAGCGGTAATCATGCGCCTCTTCCTTGGAGCGCATGGAGCGGGTTTCGTTCTTGTCAGGATCGTAAAGGCGGGTTTCCTGCGTGACCGCACCACCGTCCTCGATCAGCGCGATCTGGCGGCGCGCTTCAAATTCGATGGCCGCCTGAATGAAGCGCATCGAGTTCATGTTCTTGATCTCGCAGCGCGTTCCCAGGTGCGCGAAATCACCGCTGGCGCGATATTTTTCGTAATCACCGGGGCGACAGACCGATACGTTCACGTCGGCGCGCAGATTGCCATTTTGCATATTGGCATCCGACGTGCCGAGATAGCGCAGGATCTGGCGGATTTTGGCGACATAAGCGGCGGCTTCTTCGGGAGAACGAATATCGGGGCGTGATACGATTTCCATCAGCGCAACACCCGTGCGGTTGAAATCGACGAAAGAGGCGTTGGGGTCCATGTCGTGCACCGATTTACCGGCGTCCTGTTCCAGATGGATACGTTCGACACGCACAGTTCGCGCCACACCTTCGCCCAGGTCCACCACAATTTCCCCTTCGCCCACGATGGGGTGATACAACTGGCTGATCTGATAGCCCTGTGGCAGATCGGGGTAGAAATAGTTCTTGCGGTCAAACTGGCTAAAGAGGTTGATCTCGGCCTTGATGCCAAGCCCGGTGCGCACCGCCTGTTCGACGCAGAATTCGTTGATAACCGGCAACATCCCCGGCATGCCCGCGTCAATGAACGACACGTTGGAATTGGGTTCGGCGCCAAATTTGGTCGAAGCGCCCGAAAACAGTTTGGCGCGGCTTGCGACCTGCGCGTGGACTTCAAGCCCAATAACCAGTTCCCAGTCCTGCCGAGCACCGGCAATGACCTTGGGTTTTGGTTCGATTGTGGATAGCACGTTCATGGCGAGCCTTTTGGGGTGCTGTGGTGGTCGGGTTTTAGGCGAGCGGCGGGATGGGGACAAGAGCAATGAGGTTTTGTTGCGGACACAAATACTACCCGTTCGGGACGCATTCCCCGGACAGCGCACGCCCTCCCCAAGGAGGGCGCTGTCCTCTCACTTGAAATAATTCAGCTACCGACCGCCGCCCACGTCAACCGTCGTTCCCGTTACATAAGATGCACGATCCGACATCAGCCACATCAGCGTGCGCGCCACTTCGTCGGCTGTGCCCACGCGCCCCATTGGAATTTGGCCCTTTAGCGATTCTGCGCGGTCCGGCTCGCCGCCTTTGGCATGCAGTCCCGTATCAATGACGCCGGGGCGTACGCCGACCACACGGATGCCCTCAGGCGCGACCTCTTTGGCCAGCCCCTTGGTCAACACGTCCAAGGCACCTTTGCTGGCGGCATAATCCACGTATTGTCCGGCGCTGCCCAGTTTGGCAGCGCGCGAGGACACGTTCAGGATCACCCCGCCACGCCCGCCGTAGCGGTACGCCATACGCAAAACCGCGTGCTGGGCGCATAAAAAAGGCCCGACGGCGTTGGTGGCAAACATGCGGGTGACGCGGCTGTAAGACATTTCCTCGACCCGCTGCGACGTCGCCACGATTCCGGCGTTGTTGACCAGCACGTTCAACTCGTCAAAAACGTCGTCAAAATTTGAAAATATGCTGTCCACGGCCTCCGGGTCAGCTATGTCGCCCTGCAGCAATTCTGCCCGCGCGCCCACCGCGCGGATTTTTTGTGCCAGTGCCAGCGCGGACGGCTCATCCGACAGATAGCCAAGCCCCACGTCATATCCCGAGCGCGCCGCCGCCAGCGCCGTGGCGGCGCCAATGCCGCTGCTGGCCCCTGTAATCAGGATGGTTTTGCGGGTCTGGCCCATTCATTCTCCTAATATGCGACCAACGATTTCACCTGTGTTTTTGGACAGGCCTGTAGTGCCCAATATGCGTTCCAACTGTTCGGTCATATGTGCCTGCCGACCCGCATCGTACCATTTCAGAGCGCTGAATGCACCCGCCAGACGCGCCGCGGTCTGCGGGTTTTTGGCGTCGAGCCGGATCAGCCAGTCGGTGACAAGCGCGTACCCCGTGCCGTCTTTGGCGTGGAAGCCCGCGTGATTACCAAAGGCAAAGCCGCCGATCAGCGCGCGAAAACGGTTAGGATTCTGCATGTCGAAATCGGGGTGATCGGCTAGTTCAGATATGGTTTCAACTGCGGCTTCACGCGGCGCGCGCAGCGCCTGAATTTGGAACCATTTGTCCAGAACCAGTTTGTTTTTTCGCCACTGCGCATAGAATGTCGCCACTTCAGGCTGCCCGTGGTTGTTTGACAGCAGCGTGGACAGCGCCGCCATTTGAACCGTCATGTTGTTCGCCATGCTGAACGTCTCGCCCGCCTGCACACCGTTATCCAGACGCGAAATCAGTGCCAGCATCGCCATCTGCAACGATCTTTTGCCTGCGGATGCCGCGTCGGGGCTGTAGGGGCCTGTCTGGTTCATTTCTGCAAAAAGAACCTTGGCGTCGCGGTCAAAATGCACGGCCAGTGCGGTTAAAAAGAAATTGCGCGCAGTATGTATAGCGTCGGGGTCGGGCGTCTGGTCGCGTTCGTGCATCTGTTTCGCCAGCTCGTCCTCGGCGGGCAGGACCATGAGCAGGGCGCGGTAAGCCGGATCCAGATCACTGTCCATCACCAGCGTTTTCAACGCCTGTAGCACGCCGTCGTCGGGTACGTCGTCCTCCAGCGCCATGGCGCGGATGGTGTTGGAAACCAGACGCCGCGCCGCCTCCCAGCGGTTAAAGGGATCGGTGTCGTTGGCCAACAGGAACGCCTGTTCCTGCGCGTGGGTGGCGCGCTGCAGCACGACCGGGGCCGAAAAACCGCGCAGCAGCGACGGGATTGGCTGGGACTCCAATCCGTCAAAGACGAAGCTTTGTTTCGTTTCGGTCAGTTCCAGCACCTCGGTTGCGCGCATTTCGGAACCGTCCCCGGCCAGCAGCCCCATGGCAATCGGGATAACGCGTGGCGGCTTGTCGGGCTGACCGGGCGTTGGCGGCGTTTGTTGCTCCAGCGTCAGACGGTAGACGCCCGCGTCGTAGGCCTCGGTCGCGGTCACAACCGGTGTGCCGGCCTGTGAATACCAACGTTTGAACTGTGACAGATCGCGTCCGGTTGTGTCCTCGAAAACCTGCAGCCAGTCCTCGATTGTGCAGGCCTGCCCGTCATGACGGGTAAAGTACAAATCCAGCGCCCGGCGGTAATCGTCAGGTCCGACGATGCGGCGCAACATGCCAATCACCTCGGCGCCCTTTTCATACACGGTGGCGGTATAGAAGTTGTTGATCTCGATATATTTTTCCGGCCGCACCGGGTGTGCGAGCGGGCCGGCGTCTTCGCGGAACTGACGGTCGCGCAGCGCCATCACGTTTTCGATTCGCGCAACGGATGCGTCGCGCATATCGCCGGAAAACTGCTGGTCGCGAAAAACCGTCAGCCCCTCTTTCAGGCACAGTTGAAACCAGTCGCGGCAGGTGATGCGGTTGCCGGTCCAGTTGTGGAAATATTCGTGCGCGATCACGCTTTCGATGCGGGCGAAATCGGTATCGGTCGCGGTTTGCGGGCTGGCCAGCACCAGCGCGGAATTGAAAATATTCAGCCCCTTGTTTTCCATGGCCCCCATGTTGAAATCGTCGACTGCCACGATGTTGAACAGGTCAAGATCGTAAACGCGACCGTAGTTTTCCTCGTCCCAGGTCATCGCGCGTTTCAACGCATCCATGGCATAGGCGCATTTGTCCAGATCGCCGTCGCGCACATAAATTTTCAGCGCCACATCGCGGCGCTCAGCGGTGGTGAAACTATCGTCAAAACTGACCAGATCACCGGCGACGAGCGCAAACAGATAGGCCGGTTTGGGCCAGGGGTCATCCCACTGCGCCCAGCCGTCGCCTTGTGCCGTCGGATTGCCGTTGGACAGCATCACCGGCTGATCGCTGTTGATGCGCACCGAAAACACCGCCATCACATCGGGGCGATCGGGGTAATAGGTGATCTTGCGAAAGCCCTCTGCCTCGCATTGGGTGCAGTACATGCCACGCGACATATAAAGCCCTTCAAGTGCGGTATTGCCCTTTGGATTGATGGTCACACGGGTTTCGACGGTGAAACTGTCTGCCAGCATGGACTGCGGGATCGTCAGACCTTCGTCGGTCAGATTAAACGCCGCCGGGTCCACATCAACCCCGTCGATGGCCAGCGCGTGCAGCGTCAGATCCCGCCCGTCCAGCCACAGATCGCCGCCGGTGTTTTTTTTGAAAACCACGGTGGCCGTGACCTGCGTGTCCGTGGGGTCCAGATCAAAGACAAGATGAACATTGTCCACCAGATAGGCAGGCGGCTGGTAATCGCTAAGCAAAATTTCAGGGGCGGAAGGCGTGGTCATCGGTGGCTCCGGACGGATTTTGTGACAAAGACAACAAGTGGCACAATCAAGCGCGAATGTGAATTGGCCGCGCCCAAGTTGTCACCGTTCGCGCGCTGGACCTTGCCGCTACACTGGGTTATTCACATCGTTGATCCCGAGTCAAAGGCACAGTTCATGGCGCGCCCCATCGTTGGCATTATCAGCAATCAGCACATGATTGGTGAAGAATACGAAATTCAAGGCACCGGCACGATCAACATCAACGCCGTGGCCAGGGTCGTTGACGCCACGCCGGTGCTGATCCCCGCTGACCCGCGCGTCATCGACATCGCTGAAATCATGGAGATATGCGACGGATTTGTCTTTACCGGCGCGCGGCCCAACGTGCACCCCAGCCACTACGGCGAAGAGGAAACCGAAGCCCACGGCATGTTCGACCATTGCCGCGACGAGCTAACGTTGCCGTTGATTCGCGCCTGCGCAGCGCGCGGCCAGCCGATATTGGGGATTTGCCGCGGCTTTCAGGAATTCAATGTGGCGTTTGGTGGCTCGCTTTACCCCGAGATCCGCGATCTTCCGGGACGCATGAACCACCGGATGCCGCCAGAGGGCACAATTGAGGAGAAATTCGCCTTGCGGCACGAAATTACTCTGCCCACAGGCGGGGTTTTCGCCAATGTGTTTGGGTCCACAAAAGTGATGGTCAATTCACTGCACGGTCAGGGGATTAAGGAAAAAGGCGCGCAAATAACCGTCGAGGGCTACGCACCCGATGGGACACCAGAAGCCATCTACGTCAAGGACACGCCGGGATTCACGCTTGCGGTACAGTGGCACCCCGAATGGAACGCAGACAAAGACCCGGTGTCGCGCCCGTTGTTTGAAGCCTTTGGTGCCGCGCTGCGCCGTTGGCGTGGCAAGGCCGCTTTGGCGGCCACGGGCTAATACCCGGATTACTCTGTCGCTGTCCACTGCCACAAAGCCGGAATAAAGCGAAATGCGTCGCCGTCGCGTGCCACATGCCCGACTCCGGGAAAAGGGAAATGATAGCCCAGAACCGCCGAGCGGTCGCTGGCAACCATGTTGAGAAGTGCCTTGCGTGTTGCCACTGTCTGGTCGGGGTTGGCGTCGCGCTTGATGACCCATTCAGGGTGGGTAAAATCCATGAATGCGTTGGTGACGCTGTCGCCCAAAACGATCAGACGCTGGCCCTGTGATTCCACTGACAGGCTCATATGGCCTGACGTGTGCCCCGGCGTGTCCAGCATGGAAATCCCCGGCGCAACCACAAATCCGTCGCTGCCCCGCGTCCATTGCAGGCCCTCGGCATTGATTGAATTTGCTGCACCCAGCACAATCTGCTGTTCTTCGGGTGCGACGCGGTTGACCAAATCATCCTGCAACCAGTAGTCCATTTCGCCGCCGCCGATGTAATACTGTGCATCGGGGAAGATCGGCTCGTCAAAATCGTCGCGAATGCCCCAGATGTGATCGGGGTGCGCGTGGGTCAACACCACATGGGTGATCGTGCTACTGTCGACGCCCGCAGCGTCAAGATTGTTCATCAACTGGCCGGTTGTGCTGACAAAGCGTGTACCTGACCCCACATCGACCAACAGTTTGGCATCGCCAAGTTCGATCAACACGTGGTTCGTGTGGCGGTAGGACGTGGCGGCATCAAGAAAATGCTGCTTTAGAAAGGCTGCAACGTCGGCAGGGTCAGCGTTGACCCCCAGCTCGGTCACCGGAATGTTGAATTGTCCGTCGGAAATAACCGTCAGTTTCGCGTCACCAAGGTTAAAACGGTAAAAATTGGGTGCCTGCGCATCAGAGGGCGGGCTGAGCGCCGCACGGACAGGGACGGGCAGCGCGAACATCGGCGCCAGAGCCGTCATTTTCAGGATGTCGCGACGGCTGGGTTTGAGCAGCATTGGTAAATCTCCCTCGGTGGTGTTCATATTCATAAACCAAAATATAAAACAGCGTGAGTCTTTTGTGCGTTTTGATGTCGCACCGCCTCTGTGGTTTACTTCTGCCACGATCGCGCTAAGGTTTAGCCAGTTTTATTGCGGCTTTAACGATTTGATCCCTGCCGAAAATCCACGCCATACCGTTTTGAAAGAAATACATTATGGCCAAATTCAAACCCGTCTCCGCCGCCATAATAATCGGAGTTTTGCTTGTTGGCGCGGCGTTGTTTCTGCGCGCTCCGGATACCACGGACACCGGTGCCACACGTGCCGCACCCTCTGGCGCCAGTCCTGAATACGTGGACAATCAGGGCTGGAGCAATGCCGATGAAGACATCTGGTACGGTTACTCGCAGGGTTCGCGCCTGATCCCGTTGAACTGGTTCACCGCGATTGTTGCCACTGCGCAGGACCCGCGCTTTAAAGAGCGGGCAAGCGGCAGGTTGTTTGGGTATCCGTATGCCGATGACAATGCGCGCCTGCCCATTGGTTTTGTCGTGGACCGCAACGCCGATGCCGCGGGCACCCAATGGCTGGGTTTCAACTGTTCGGCGTGTCACACGTCGGAGCTTTATGTCGAAGACGACCAAACCACCGCCGCGGACGAAACCGCCAGAGTATTCGTTCACGGCGGTCAAAACATGGGAGATTTCCAAGGTCTTGTCACCGCGCTGACTTTGGCAGTTGAAACCGTCAATGGCAGCGAACCACGGCGGCAGCAATTTTTCAGGCAGCTGCACGGGCGCGCGCCCCAAGCCGATGAGCTAGCCACGCTGAAAGCCCGGTTGGACAACTGGATCGATCATCGCCGCCAAATGGACCGCGTTCTTGTTGACATCGAAGATTGGGGCCCCGGGCGGGTCGATGCCGTGGCCTACATCATGCGCGCCGCGTCCAAAGTCGTCGAGGTCGTCGAGCCCGGCGCGGTGGCAAGCGCCAATGCTCCGGTCAATACGCCGCCCGCGTGGAACGCAGGTCAGCAAGAGCGTCTGCAGCACAACGGGTTGGTCAAGAACGGTGCCGATATCGGGCTGTTCGCAGAAGTAAAAATCGGGTCGTACATTCGCAACTGGACGCAGGCTTTGGCGGTGTTCGCCCAGGTTTCACTGGACAATGGCGGCGAAATTCATACCAGCATCGACGTCAATAATCTGCTGGCGATCGAGCGCACGCTGTCAAAGCTGGCGTCGCCGCATTGGCCCGACGCTTTTGGGCCGCTGG
>CAZPQL010000081.1:0-11367 GCA_964588725.1 uncultured Rhodobacterales bacterium | reverse complement strand
GCGGTATCAGCGGCGATGATGAAATCGCACATCATCGCCAATTCGCACCCCCCGCCCAGCGCATAGCCGGCTACTGCGGCGATAATCGGCTTTCGGCAGCGGTTGATCTGTTCGACCGCGTCTGCAAATAAATTCGACATAAACATATCAACAAAAGACTTTTCAGCCATTTCCTTGATGTCCGCACCCGCCGCAAACGCCTTTTCCGATCCGGTCAGAACGATCGCGCGGACTTTTTCGTTGTCTTCCATGGATTTCAACACACAAGCCAGTTCGTCCAGCATCGGCGCGTTCAGCGCGTTCAGCGCGTCCGGTCGATTCAGTCGAATCAATCCGACATGTTCGTCGATTTCGACAATCAGCGTCTCATAGGCCATCGGCTGCACCTCTATCGCATTTTGAGGGCAGCAAATACCAATCCTGCCCTGCGATTCAAGCTAGATTTGACAGACGGGACAATGAAAGGAACTCCGCCCGGACTGCGGTGTCCGGGCAATTTTGCCTTTGCAATCAGTGCGTCGGCATGATTCATTTTCACGCCCGTAGACCGAAAAATTATGTTGAAAATAGCCCAAATTGCCGTCGGTTTTCCGGAAATCCTTCAGCGAAGACCCCCCCGAATCGATTGCTTGAGCCAAAATATCGCGAATCACAGTAATCAGCGGGCCGATTTCCTTGCCTTTTACGTCTCTGGCCAAACGCAAAGGGGAAACACCGGCCCGCCACAAAGCCTCGCAGACATAGATATTGCCCAGGCCTGCTACGATTTTCTGATCCAGTAAGGCAGACTTGATAGGCGTTTTTCGACCTGCCAAAGCGGCCTTCAGATAGGCGTCGCTAAATTCATTGCCCATTGGTTCGGGCCCCAGCACTGCCAGCAGGCGATGGGCGTTTTCAGCGCCTGTCACGCAAATATCCATGGCGCCAAAGCGCCGCGCATCGTTGAACGCAATGACCACACCGGATTCCATGATCAAAACCACATGATCGTGTTTCTCATACGCGGGTTGGGCCAGCGCGAAATTCCCCTGTGCTGCCCGGTCGATCAACATGCGCCCCGACATACCAAGATGGATGATCAGCGTCTCGTCCGATCCCAAATCCAGTAGCAGATACTTGGACCGCCGTCGCAGCCGCAGCACTTTCTGCCCCTGCAAACGCCCCGCCATGTTGTCGGGAAACGGCCAGCGCAACCCGTCGCGCCGCACCTCGACCTTTGTCATGACCTGACCTGCCATCACCGGCTCCAGACCGCGACGCACGGTTTCGACTTCGGGGAGTTCAGGCAATCGGTCCTCGTGAGCTTCAAAGCGGCGCATTGTGTCGCCGCGTGCATTGCCTATATGAATGGGGAAATTGAACGGCAGCAAGAGCTTATGACAGATCAGACGACCCATTTCGGCAATCAGACTGTGGCCGAGGATGCCAAAGCCGGGATGGTGCATTCGGTATTTTCCAGTGTGGCCGACAAATACGACGTGATGAACGACGCAATGAGTCTGGGAATTCACCGTCTGTGGAAAGACGCGATGATGGACTGGCTGGCACCGCGAAACGGTCAGACGTTGTTGGATGTGGCGGGTGGCACCGGTGATATTGCGTTTCGGTTTCTAAAACGCGCACCACTTGGCCACGCCACGGTTTTTGACATGACACAAGGGATGCTTGACGCTGGGCGCACACGCGCCGAAGCAGACAATCTGGCGGACCGGCTGGACTGGGTTTGCGGCGATGCCATGGCGCTGCCGTTTGGCGCGAACGTGTTTGATGTCTATACGATCTCGTTCGGTATCCGAAACGTCACAAAAATCGACGCGGCACTGGCCGAGGCATTCCGTGTTCTGAAACCGGGCGGGCGTTTGATGGTACTGGAATTCAGCCAAATTCCGACGCCGATATTGCAATGGGCCTACGACCAGTATTCGTTCAAAGTCATCCCGCCGTTGGGCAAGATGATCGCCAATGATCGCGACAGTTACCAGTATCTGGTTGAAAGCATTAGGAAATTTCCTACGCAAGAAAACTTTGCCGACATGATCACCGCCGCCGGTTTTGAACAGGTCAAATACCGCAATCTATCGCTGGGCATTGCGGCACTGCATTCGGGCTGGAAAATCTGAATGCGCGGGCCGCACAATATCTGGCGTCTGATCCGCACCGGTGCCACGTTTGAACGCACTGGCGCCATGAAGCTGGCGCTTGAGGCGATGGACGTTCCACCGGCGCTGCGGATTGCGGCGCGCTTGTTGGGCTGGCCGTTCAAATGGCTTGGCCTTCGTGGAGACCCGCAACAACCGCCTGTGCTGCGGGCGCTGACGGCATTGGGCCCCGCTTATATCAAGTTCGGTCAAATTCTGTCGACGCGCCCCGACGTGGTCGGCGAGGAATTGGCCGGTCAACTGCGCATCCTTCAGGACAAATTGCCACCATTTTCGATGGTTGACGCGCGCTTTGCCGTTGAATCCGAACTTGGTCAACCGCTCGACGAAATTTTTAGTGAATTCTCTGATCCCGTCGCGGCGGCGTCGCTGGCTCAGGTGCACCGCGCCACGCTGCGCACAACCGGGCAGGATTTGGCCGTCAAAATCCTGCGCCCGCGCATCGAACGCGACTTTCGCCGCGACATCGACGCGTTCTATTTTGCCGCGTCGGTTATTGAATTTCTGTCGCCTGCCTCGCGCCGCCTGCATCCAAGCGCCGTTATTGCACATTTTGACAATGTTGTACGTGGCGAGCTTGATCTGCGTATGGAGGCGGCGGCCGCCGCCGAATTTGCCGCAACCACGTCGCAGGATCAAGGTTTTACCGTGCCGGCGGTCAGTTGGGATTTGTCGTCGCAGCGTGTTCTGACGATGGAATGGGCTGACGGCGTCAGCCTTGGCGACACGGACGCCCTGATATCCAGGGGCCACGATTTGGGAAAACTGGGCCGCGACGTTATCCAGATGTTCCTGCGTCACGCGCTGCGCGACGGTTATTTTCACGCGGACATGCATCAGGGTAACCTCAAAGTGTCGGATACCGGTGATATCGTCGCGCTCGATTTCGGTATTATGGGGCGGATCGACGAATACACCCGACGGGTTTATGCCGAAATTCTGATGGGGTTTATCCGCAAAGATTACGCCCGTGTTGCCGCTGTGCATTTTGAGGCCGGTTATGTTCCCGCAGACCGCGATGTGGCCGCTTTTGCTCAGGCGCTTCGCAGCGTTGGCGAACCCATTTTTGGCGCCGACGCGTCGCAGATTTCCATGGCGCGGTTGCTTAAATATCTTTTTGACGTCACCGAGCGTTTCGGCATGGAAACGCGTACCGAACTGATCCTGCTACAACGCACCATGGTGGTCGTCGAAGGCGTTTCCAGATCGCTTGATCCTGATCTGAACATGTGGGAAGTCGCAAAACCAATTGTCGAAAAATACGTTTACGACAATGTTGGACCCAAGGCGATCATCAGTGATTTGCGCGCCACACTGGCCGTGCTTTCACGGTTTGGCCCCAAGCTTCCGCAAATCGCCGAGGCCGTGCTTTTGAAATTGTCAGAGCCGGAACCAAAGCCGACGCGCCAAACCCGACTTGGGCGCTTTGGCTATTTTGCGCTGGGTACGATCGTGACCGTCATCGGTTTTTTTCTGATCAGCCTGTAGCACGTTTTCCGATCATTTGATTATCTTCACCAGGTCGCCTTTTCTGATTTCGGCACCGTTTTTGTATCCGTTCAACGCTAAGAACTGTTCGCGCTGAAATCCGGTTTGAGGCATCTCCGCAGCAAGGCTTTTCAACGTGTCAAAAATGCCAACGGTGTGAATACGCACCCTATAGGGACGCAATTGTGCAATCTCCGCGTCCGACAATCGCCGGAAAGATTTTGCTGCATTTGACAGTTGACGACGCAACACGCGGTCGTCCCGGTCAGTGATAGACAAAATCCGAATGGTTTGTTCGTCAAAGCGGACCGCCGTAAACTGTGCGGTCTTCAGCCCTTGGTTGGTCCCCAATGTGGCCACGGTCGTCGCCGCGTCCAGCGTGTTTATTTTCAGCGATTCAATTGGTCCGATATCCGATACAGGCAAGTATTGCGCCAGCGCGGGCAGCCAACGCTGCGAGATATAGCTGTCCATATCGCCGGTCCACGCAATATCGCCGTCCAGTGTAATCCGGCTGGCGGCGCGGTTTAGCGCGGTCACTTCGCGTGGAGAATTTTGCAGAATAAAACCGGGCGGCACTGTGAACGTGAATTTCAGTTCGGGGTGCGAAAATGTCAAACCGCGCACGTACCCTTCCTGAGAGGTATCACCGTAAACCATGCCGTCGATAATTTGCAAAAAGGGCGCCTCATTAATCCGTTCCGAATTTTGTTCGGAACTGGCCTTCGTGGCCTTGGCTATGGCTTGACGCACCCGTTCGGCTGTGGCCGGATGCGACGCAAAGAAATCCACGGCGTTGGGGTTGTACTGCTGCCCGGATATCTTGGCCTCGAGCGCCTCTTTGGCGGCCAGCTGATCCAGAAAATCGGCCTGCGCAAAGGGCGAGTATCCGGCTTTTATCAGCAGATCGATGCCGATGACGTCGGCTTGAAACTCTTCTTTTTGCGAATGTTTGGACAAGTAACCTGACGCCATCTTCATCCCCTTTTCGATGGCGTCGCCAGCTCCGTCCAATCCACCGAATATTCCACCAAGCGCTGCCCCCAGGATGACCCCAAGCCCAGCACGGTTTTCCCGCTTGATCCTGTCTTCACCGTGTCCCGACACTACGTGACCAATTTCGTGTCCCAAAACGCCGGCCAGTTCGGCCTCGTTGTTGGCGGTCGCCAGCAGTCCACGGGTCACATAAACGTATCCGCCGGGAACCGCAAAAGCGTTGACCACCGGGGAATCAAGCACGGTAAATTTCCACGGATCGTTGGATTCTGTGGTCAGTGAACTTAGTTTTTGGCCCAGTTTCGCCACGTATTCAGTGACTTTCGAATCCGATATTTCACCACCGAATTGCGCCAAAATAATGGGGTGTTCGCGCGCACCTATGCGCGGTGCCTCTTCGCTCCGCTCGGCGTGGGACGGAACCGCGACAGCCGTGTAAAACACCACAACCGCTGTCAGAATTCGGAATATGCGCGCCACCGGGGCCTCCGTATTATCGCCAAAAGTTAACACGGATATGGACTGCGCGGCCCTAAAATTCCAGTCTGTTCGAGATTTTGGTCAGTTTTCCGGTTACTGCGCACGCCGCAGCGCGGTGACCAGCGACGCGGGCAGTGTCGCCCCGTCGGCAAACACCAGCGTTATCGCGCCGTTTTCGAACCTTGTTTCACTGACTTGCGCGTAGACCTGCGCCTGATGGCTGTCTACGACTTCATCGTTGATGAAACTTTCAACGCGAAACGTGTAATAGCCTTCGGGCAGGGGATTGCCGTCTGCGTCTTCACCGTTCCAATCGGCTGCACCCGCACCCAGCGGCATCTCCAGCGACTGCACGATATTGCCCTGACTGTCATAGACCACCAGATTGACCCGCTCGGCCGTATCGACGCCATCGATAAAGACAGAAACCGGGTCACCGTCATAATAGGCGTCCATTTGCGCGCGCACCTCTTTGCCGATCCAGGCGGCCATGCTGGCACCGTCCGCGCCTGCCAGAATGTGCTGGATCTGCGCCAGATTGTCGTTGGTTTTGACCTGCTGCTCGACGGCGGAAAAGCTGGCCAGTTGGGCAACAAATTGGGTCGAGTCCAGCGGTTCCAAAGGGTCCTGATTTCGAAGTTGCGCGGTAAGCAACACCAGAAACGTGCTGAAATCAGCTGATGGCGAAGGCGAAGCCTGCGGCGAAACACCGGTTGGAAACGCACCGTTTTGCCCGTTTACCGATTGAAGAGGGTTCATATCACTGTCCTTTTCGTTTGTTCTTAGAGCCGAATATCAAGATATGACCCGCCAAGCATTTTCCGGTTTATTTGGGATTGGGCCAACGCCGCTTTTCCCCCGCTTATATCGGCGGGAATCCGATCGTCAGACCAGTCGGGATGTTCACGCGCGGGCTGGTCGTCGTGCGCAAAATCAAATGCGACATCGTTGTAGCCAAGCGATTGAAACTCTTCCTTCAGCAAGTGCATATGGCGACGAATCAGATCCAGCGTTTCGGCGCGCTCGGCGACAATATGGATATTCATCCCGTGTTCGCCCGGGTGCAGCGCCAGCCGCAAACGCCCAAGTTCGATCGGTTCGAGCATGATTTCGATGCGCTTTTCGCCCTGCCCTGTCACGGCGTCGGAGATTTGCACCGCAACGCTTTGTGCAAGTGTGGGGGACGCGGCCATCGGCCCGCGCGCCGCAGTTGCAAAAGCTGTTGGCGACAGGTTAGGCACGGCGGCACCCAGATGACCCGGACCACTGGCACGCTCAGCGACATCAAGGGATAGAAGCGGCGCGCCTTGATCAGCGCCCAAAGATAGATCGGTCCATTGCGTCGTGGTTGAGGCCGCAAATTGTACAATCGGTGCTGCCAAAACCAGCGGAGAGTTTTGTCGCGTTGCAGGCGAAGGATCGTTGACCACCGCTGCATTTCGATCACCCAACAGCCTGTCGCGGTCATTGCGAACCCGGTCGGTATTTTTGTTCAGGACAGGATTTACGTTCGGAAGATGCGATACGACGTCTGTGACAACGGCCGTCGTCTGACTTATTTGGTGCGATCCTTGCGGCGCATTCGTGGAGATGCCAGCGGATGCGGCCCCGATGGTTTCTAAGGCGGCATCAGAAATTTGTGCCGGCACTGGTTCGCCAGTCTTCAGAGATGGCAGAACCTGATTGCCCTTGTTCTGTAAGCGGTTCGCCATGGATTCAAATTTGATGCGCGGTGGATTGCCTGTTGCATCGGAGTCTTCATTGTCATTTTGAAATCGCGGTTCGGTGTCTGAATTTGCGGGCTGCGGTTCGGGGGTTTGGTCAGGAATGCCCGCGATTGCAGCCAAATCCACACTGTCAGCACCGTTTGCGACCTGATCGGAAAAATTTTCAGAACTTTCGGTAAGCGCCCCGTCGGAAACCGAGACCTTTTTTGACGTGTCTTTGGCGGACTCCAAAGCAAAATTTGGCGGTGTTATCTGCATCTGATCCATAGCGTTCTGCCAACAGGTTGGACGCAAAATTCCACACAATCGTTACGAATTTTTTACCGCTGTTGCGCAAACTTCTGGAAAACTTGACCAATTGGAGAACCCCAATGACGAGCCCGCTTGGCGGTGTGTTGGCCACAGCCACACCACTTACGCCAGATACTGAAACGACAAAGTTGCGCAGCGCGGCACAAAAGCTTGAGGCCAGTTTTATCGCCGAAATGTTAAAATCCGCCGGATTTGGCAAAGCGCGCGACGCGTTTGGCGGCAACGCGGGCGAAGACGGATTCGCGTCATTTCTGGTCAATGCACAGGCCGACTCTATTGCAAAGGCGGGCGGTTTTGGCCTGGCGGAACAGATTTTCAATTCGCTCACACGCAAAGGATCAGGCGATGGCGGATAATCCTGCGCCGGATTCGGCGGACAAAGTTATTGATACTTTGGATGAACTTCATGCCGTGTTGATCAATGGCCGGTTTGCGGATTTGTCGCTTCTTGCGTCCCAACAAGAGAAAGCCACCGATTTACTGATGGGCACACCGGTCGCGCCTTCGCCGGAAAAAATAGCAACCATTCGTTCAAAAGCGTCGCGCAATCGGGCGTTGTTACGGGCCGCCATGAACGGAATTGCGTCCGTGCAGCACGACAGGCACCAGCGCCACAGCCATTCTCACAGACTGCAAACCTATGACAGTGCCGGTGTGCGCCACGATTTACCATGTGCGGCGCCCACCGCGGAAATGCGTCGGTAGCAACACCATATGAGTACATGTTGACAGATTAAACCGCGATTCATTTTAGGGCCGTACATTTGAACCATGCCGTGGGAAGCGTGGGGTCATCATGGAAAGCAACGAGGCGCTTGCGCCAATAATAATCAAGAAGAAAAAGATCATCCAGGGGGGCGGTCATCACGGCGGCGCGTGGAAAGTTGCCTATGCGGATTTTGTAACGGCCATGATGGCGTTTTTTATGCTGATGTGGCTGCTAAACGCGACCACTGAAAAGCAGCGCAAAGGCATCGCCGACTATTTCAACCCGACGATTCCCATCAACCGGATTTCCGGCGGAGGTGACGGCATGTTCGGTGGCGACAGCGTTTTCGTGGACGACGCGCTGGCCTACAACGGCACCGGCGTCGCCAACGGTATCGAGCCGGACCAGTCGGCCCAAGACGGCGCAACGCTGGAAGATCTGGAAAAACTGATCACGGGAACAGGCGGTGAAAGCACCGTTGCCGACGATGTATTGGAGCATATTCGCACTCGCGTAACCGATGAAGGTCTGATCATCGAGATTTTCGATTTGCCCGATGAACCCTTGTTCGCGCCGGGCACACAGCGCCCGACCGCGTTGATGAAGCAGCTTTCAGATATATTGGTCGATGCATTTGCGCGAGTCACCAATCAGGTCGCGATAAACGGCCATATCCGATCGTTTCCGGTGGTCTGGAAATCCGATCCGGGGTGGGACGTTTCGTCTGCCCGCGCAAATGCAACCCACGAAATATTGGTCGCATCCGGACTGAAACCCGAACGCGTTGAACGCGTGACCGGTTGGTCGGACCGACGTCTTTCGGAAGACGATCCTTTTGCCGTGCGCAACAATCGAATTGAAATCACACTGTTGCGTCCTGTTAAATTGCCGGATGACGATTAAGCAAAGGATTTTAACTGTTAGCCCCGCCTTAAGATAAGAGCGCGATATTTGCGGCAATTGGGTTGATTGCAGCAGAAAGGCGCACAATGACAATTTCATCTTCACTCAATGCTGGGGTAACCGGGCTGAACGTCAATGCAGCGCGCTTGGCTACAATTTCTGATAACATCGCAAACTCATCGACATACGGGTATAAACGCGCGGTGTCCGATTTTCATTCTATGGTTATTTCGGGCGACGGCAGCACTTATTCTGCCGGTGGCGTGCGCGTATCCAGCTTTCGCGACATCGACACCAGAGGCGCGCTTATCGCCACAACCAACCCCACGGACATCGCCATCGCGGGCCGCGGCATGTTACCCGTGACGACAATTTCCGATGCGGCGGGCGGTGCAGGAACCTATCCGCTTTCGATGGTCACGACGGGTTCGTTTCGCCCGGACAACCAGGGCTTCCTGCGCACCTCCAGCGGCCTTGTCCTCATGGGATGGCCCGCCAACGCGGACGGAACAATGCCAACGTACCCGCGCGATTCGACATCCGGCCTGCAGCCCGTGGCGATTAATTTCAGCCAGTTCGCCGGTGATCCGACCACCGCGATTTCCCTGGCGGCCAATCTACCGGCTACGCAGACGCAGGCCTCTGCTTCGGGCGACCCGATTAACGCCAGCATTGAATATTTTGGCAATCTGGGCACGTCAGAAACGCTCAATATCACGTACACGCCCACTATACCGGCGTCCGGGCAGTCGAATACCTGGACAATGGTGATCACGGACTCGGCGTCCGGCGGGGCGACAATCGGGGAATACACGCTGGTTTTTGACGATACACGCGGAGTTGGTGGTACGTTGCTGTCGGTCACACCGGTTTCAGGCGGGGCTTATGATTCTGCTACGGGGGACGTCGCGCTGACTGTGGACGGCGGACCGCTGACATTGAACATCGGTGCGCTGGGAACCGGAGACGGGCTGACGCAGCTTTCGGATACCTATGCGCCGATCTCGACCACCAACAACGGCACACCAGCGGGCAATTTGACCAACGTTCAGGTCGACGAAAATGGATTCCTCACGGCAATCTACGACACGGGGCACACACAACGGATATACCAGATTCCGCTGGTCGATGTCCCGAACCCCAACGGGCTGATATCGCTGGACAATCAGGCTTATCAGGTATCGAATCAAAGTGGTTCATTCGCGCTTTGGGACGCGGGCAGCGGCCCCACGGGCCAAACAATCGGCTTTGCTCTTGAGGAATCTTCAACCGATATCGCCCAAGAGCTGACCAATCTCATCCAAACGCAGCGTGCCTATTCATCGAACGCCAAAATAATCCAGACAGTGAATGAAATGTTACAGGAAACCACCAATATCATTCGCTGAAAACACGCTGAACCGCAGGCATAAACATGAGCATATCCGGATCCCTGTCCAATGCATATTCCGGGCTGACCGCTGCGTCGCGCGCCGCGCAGAATGTGTCGGCCAACGTGGCCAATGCACTGACGCCGGGGTACGGGCGGCGTGAGGTATCGCTGTCTTCCACGGCGCTCGACGGCAACGGTGGCGGTGTGCGTATTGACGGCATCCGCCGTATCGTCGACCAGCTGGCCATTTCCAACCGCAGATTGGCGGACGCGGCTGAACAGCGCGAATCCTTAGCCGCCAAGGGCGCTGCACGTCTGGAGGCCGCATTGGGCGAACCCGGTACGACGGGATCACTGTCGGATCTTGTAACCGGTCTGGAAACTGCGCTGCTGGCAGCCGCCAACGCACCCGATTCCCAGTCTCAGCTGCACAGCACCCTGAACGCCTTGCAGGCTTTGAGTGGAAAAATAAACACCGTTACGCAGGAAACACAGAACCTGCGCATGGATGCCGACACAAAGATTGCCGCCGGCGTCGAAAATTTGAACGCGACCTTGCAAAATCTGCACAAACTGAACGTCGATATCGCCAGGCAGGTGGCGTCCGGCCACGAACCCACTGCGCTTTTTGATCAACGACAGCGCCTGATCGATGGCATAACCGATCTGGTTCCGTTGAAAATAGTGCCACGCGAATTCGGAAAAGTCGCCTTGATTTCCACTGGAGGCACGGTGCTTTTGGATGGCCGCGCCGGTGTTTTTTCGTTCACCGAATCCGGCGTGATCACACCGGATATGAGCCTTGCCAGCGGCGCGTTATCCGGATTGTCCCTTGATGGCGTCGCAGTTCCCATCGGGCAAAGTGGCGGCCCGTTGAACGGCGGGGCGCTCGCGGCACAATTTCAACTGCGCGACGTGACGGCTCCCGAAATCTCTCTAGCCCTTGATATTATCGCCCGCGATCTGATCGAACGATTCGACGGCCCAGCGCCCGATACCACGATTGGCGCTTTGGTACCCGGTCTTTTCACCGACGCAGGGCTGGCATTTGACCCGCTCAAACTGACCGGGCTGGCCGGCCGGCTGGCGGTAAACTCTGCCGTCGATCCTGATCTGGGCGGCGCGCTCTGGCGGCTGCGCGACGGCATCGGCGGGTCCTCTCCGGGGCCGCAGGGCGATGGCCGCCTGCAGCGACGCGACCATGCCGATGGCTGGCCCGAG
>CAZPQL010000080.1:0-11462 GCA_964588725.1 uncultured Rhodobacterales bacterium | reverse complement strand
GGCCCTACCAATAGTTCGATCCAAAAAATATAGCCCACGAATATCGTTATCATAATAGCGATAGAGGCTGCGATCCGTCTGAAGACTCCCAGAATGAACAGGGCGTCAAATATCATCAGTGCCGGTCCCAGCCCGTGCAGATAGTATTCCTGATACCAAACGACCTCGCTGCCGGAATTTACCAAGGCCGGATCGGTGAGGTAAAGCTTCCAGTACATGAACACCACGATCGCACCCAGTATCACTGTGGCGGTCACCAGTGGATTATAGGTTCGCTCTGAGCGCCCCAACGAATAGCGCAACATCAAAAAGGCCACGATTGCATTGGCAGTCAGGCCCCAGATCGTCAAAAACCGGAACTGCCAGCCAAATAGCTCGCGCGAGAAAACGGTAAACTCGTAACACCAATATCCGAACGCCAGCGCAAATACGATCCAGCGAAATCCGGTGACAGCAGGCGATGTGTTGGCAGACATTATTTTCTCCATTCGATTTGGCGGGCTTTGCGCACAATCCGGGTACGCCATAATGGACGCGTTATCAGGGCTTTCGCTAAATCCTAACTGGCAGTTTTGGCCTTGTCTACAACAGCGATTCCAAGGATTTCCAGAACTTTGATTTCAATATCCTTGGCGCTCATACCCGCCGTCCTGTACATGCCAACGGGACTGTCTTGTTCGATGAACACGTCGGGGAACACCATCGCCCGGAACTTAAATCCTTCGTCAAAAATACCGGCGTCCGCCAAAAGCTGAGCCACATGGCTGCCAAATCCGCCAATGGCGCCCTCTTCGATTGTGATCAGCGCCTCGTGGTCGCGCGTCAGCTTCAGGATCATGTCGCTGTCCAGCGGTTTGGCGAAACGCGCGTCGGCGATCGTTGGCTTAATTCCCCGCGCTGCCAGCGATTCGGCGGCTTTTTGCACCTCGTTCAGGCGGGTGCCCAGCGACAGAATTGCAACTCTTTGGCCCCGCTGGATGATCCGGCCCTTACCGATCTCAAGAACCTCGCCCCGGTCGGGCAGCTCCACCCCCACGCCTTCGCCACGCGGAAACCGAAAGGCAGAGGGGCGGTCGTCAATGGCGGCAGCTGTGGAAACCATATGCACAAGCTCGGCCTCATCCGCCGGGGCCATCACCACTAATCCCGGTAGGTTGGACAAATAGGCAAGATCAAAAGATCCCGCGTGCGTGGCACCGTCCGCTCCCACCAAACCGGCGCGATCGATGGCAAACCTGACTGGCAGGCGTTGAATGGCTACGTCGTGCACGACCTGATCATAGCCACGTTGCAAAAACGTCGAATAAATCGTGCAAAAAGGTTTCATTCCACCGGCCGCCAGTGCCGCGCAGAACGTTACGCCGTGCTGCTCTGCAATCCCTACGTCAAAACTGCGGCCCGGAAACCGTGCGGCAAATTTATCAAGTCCCGTGCCGTCGGGCATGGCGGCGGTTACCGCGACGATCTTGTCGTCCTGTTCAGCGATTTGGATCAGGCTTTGGGCATAGACAGCCGTAAAGCTTGGCGCATTGGGGATCGATTTGTGCTGGGCACCCGATACAACGTCAAACCGCGCCACGCCGTGATATTTATCTGCGGCTGCTTCGGCGGGCGGGTAGCCTTTGCCCTTTTTGGTCACGACGTGAATCAGCATCGGGCCGTCGGCGCGACCTTTTATGGTGCGCAACACTGCCAGTAACTGATCCATATCGTGGCCGTCGATCGGTCCTACATAAGAAAAGCCGAGTTCCTCAAACAGTGTGCCGCCCACGGTCATGGACTTGACCATTTCCTTGGCCCGGCGCGCACCTTCCTGAAACGGTTCGGGCAACAGGCTTACCGCCCCTTTGGCCGCCGCTTTGAATTCCTGAAACGGCGCGCCCGCATACATGCGTGACAAATAGGCCGACATGGCACCAACCGGCGGCGCTATCGACATTTCATTGTCATTCAAAATGACGAACAGGCGCTTTTTAAGCTCTCCGGCGTTGTTGAGCGCTTCAAACGCCATGCCCGCCGACAAAGCCCCGTCACCAATAACGGCGATGGCATCACCAAGCCCGTGTTCGGGTGCACCGCCCAGATCACGCGCCACGGCAAACCCCAATGCTGCCGAAATCGATGTGGAACTGTGGGCGGCACCAAAAGGATCAAAGGCGCTTTCGCTGCGTTTGGTAAATCCCGACAGCCCGTTTTTCTGGCGCAACGTGCGAATGCGGTCGCGTCGACCCGTCAGAATTTTATGTGGATAACACTGGTGCCCCACATCCCAGATCAACCGGTCCACAGGTGTGTCAAACACGGCATGTATCGCTGTGGCCAGTTCCACCACACCCAATCCAGCCCCAAGATGACCACCGGTTTCCGAAACGGCTGAAATGGTTTCGGCGCGTAACTCATCGGCGATTTGGCGTAGCTCGGAATCCGAAAACTGCTTAAGATCGGCAGGAACCGTCACCTTGTCCAGCAAGGGGGTAAATGGTCGATGTGGTTGTTTCACGCGCAATTTCCAACGATATTTTCAGGCTATCACATGTCGCGGTCAATGATAAAGCGCGCCAGTTGCCGCAAGTTGTCGCCGGTCGCACCGAAACTGACAAGCCCGTCGCACGCCTCGTCAACCAATTGTGACGCTTTGCTTTTTGCACCATCCAGGCCCAGCAACGAAACGAATGTCGCCTTGCCCGCCTTGTCGTCCTTTTGTAACCGCTTGCCCGCTGTTTTGGCGTCGCCCTCGATATCCAGAATGTCATCGGTTATTTGAAACGCTGTGCCAATGGCGCGCGCGTAGGTGCCCATGACCTGCGGATTGGAAACCCCTAAAATCGGCCCGGCCTCGGCAGACCACACGATCAGCTTGCCGGTTTTATTGGCTTGAAGTTCGGAAATTTGATCCAGCTTAAGTGGGGATTTGGCAGTCTCGGCTGCTATATCCTGCGCCTGTCCCAGAACCATACCGCCCGCCCCCGCAGCAGCGGCCAAATTGCCAATCAGACGAAGCCGCACATTGGCGTCAGGCGACGTGCGTACCGAGCTTAGAATTTCAAATGCCAGCGTTTGCAACGCGTCGCCCGCTAGCACAGCAGTGGCCTCGTCCCATTTGACGTGAACCGTGGCTTTACCGCGTCGCAGGTCATCGTCATCCATGGCGGGCAGGTCATCGTGGATCAGCGAATAGGCGTGGATGCATTCGACCGCCGCCGCCGCCCTGTCGGCATTGGCTGGCTGCACGCCATAGAGTCTGGCGCCTTCCAGTACCAAAAACGCGCGCAGACGTTTGCCGCCCGACAATACGCCATAGCGCACTGCTGCGCTAAGTTTGCTGCTTTTTGCTTCGGGCAAAATGTCTTTGAGGCACGTTTCCACCCGCGCTGCGTGCGCCAAAAGCACGTCACCAAACATGATCAGAGATCAGTCGCGGGTTTCAGGCCGGCGGGTGCCCCGTCTTCGCCGGGCAAAATCTGGGCAACTTTTTCTTCGGCCGACTTAAGGCGGGCCTCGCAATGCTTTTTCAGCTCAGCGCCGCGCTGATACAGGGTGATCGACTCTTCAAGCGCCACATCGGCATTTTCCAGACGACTCACCAATTTTTCCAATTCGGCCAAAGCGTCCTCAAACGACATTTCGGATACCGGTTTTTCAGCCATTAGCCCTGCTCCATCAAAACTTTGACATGCGCAGCGACAGACCGTCCAAGCGCAGGCAGATCATATCCACCTTCGAGCGTCGAGACCAGCTTTGCGTCGGCGCAATCGTTGGCAAGCGCACAGATTTCCCGCGTGACCCACGCGAAATCATCCTCGACAAGCGCCAGATTGGCCAGTGGATCACGCGTGTGGCCGTCAAACCCTGCCGAGATAAAAACGAATTGCGGCGCGAAATTGCGTACCGCCGGAAGAATTTCATCGCGGTAAGCGGCGCGCAGGCCTGGCCCGCTGGTGCCTGCGGCCAGCGGCACATTCATGATTTGCCCGTGAGCGCCGGTCTCATTGCGCGCACCCGAACCCGGAAACAACGGCATTTCGTGAGTGGACGCAAACATGATCCGTTCGTCGTCCCACACAAGATCCTGCGTACCGTTGCCGTGGTGCACATCGAAGTCAATAATCGCGACGCGTTCCAGACCGTGTGCGTCAAGCGCATGTTTTGCGCCGATGGCCACGTTTCCAAACAGACAAAACCCCATGGGTCGGGTTTTTTCAGCGTGGTGCCCCGGTGGGCGAACAGCACAGAACGCATTGGTTGCTGAACCGTTCATGACCTCGTCCACGGCCTGAATGTTCGCGCCGACAGCATGGCGCGCCGCTGTCAGTGAGCCCGGTGACATATGTGTATCAGCGTCCAGCGATCGGACGCCGGTTTGCGGTGACGCCTGTGTAATAGCGTCAAGAAAGGCCCGTGTATGCGCCAGAAGAATATGTTTGTCTTCGCATTCCCGCGCTTCCATCCGCAACAATGGTTCAAATTCCGCCGCCGCGAGCGCCTGGCTTACCGCGCGTAGTCTTTGGCTGTTTTCCGGATGCCCAAAAGGTGTTTCGTGTTCCAGAAACGCGTCGTGGCCTAGCAATGCTGTTGTCATCACAAAAAGCTAGTATAAGAGCACGAACTGAACAAGCGGACGATTGGAAAATTCATGAACGAAACCTGGGCCAAATATGGTCTTTGGCTGGCGGGTTTCGCCAACATCGGTGGTGTTTTGTTATTCTCAAGGGGACTTACCAACGATGCTTTGTTTCTGAATGATCCGGTTGTCATGTCACGGTTTGGTCTGGTCATGATCATAGTCTGGGGCCTTGCCTATGTCGCAGCCGCATCCAAGGCGCTGGAACATCGCTGGATTGTCGGGGTGTTTGCGCTTGAAAAAGCCGTCTACGTAGGCGTGTGGATGCTTTGGATGATAGATAATGGTGCGAATCTGGGCAGTATATACTCTGACGATATTCTGGCGGGCATTTTCTTTTCAATCTACGGCCTGAACGATCTGGCGTTCCTGTTGCTGTTCGTAATGGTCTTTCGCGCCGCTAAGGCACCCGCAGCTGGCCAGTGAAAGCAACGTTCAGATGCGTGTTTGCGTCTTGGTCGAAAGCGGTGGCATTAATCCGGTGACAACATATAGCCGGCACCCCTGACAGTTTGCAGGTACCGCGGGGTGCGCGGATTGCTTTCCAGTTTTCGCCGCAGGCGGGTAATCTGGACATCCACCGCGCGTTCCTGGGCCTGCCCCTTGTCGCGGCCCAGATCTTCGACCAGTTTTGTGCGGCTGACAGCGGTATGTGGCGCTCCCGAGAATATGCGCATCAAGGTGCTTTCGGTGGCCGTCAGGCGGATCATTTCCCCACCGTTCCACAGTTCTCCGCGGTTAATATCGTAACGAATTCCTCCCATATGCAAAGTTTTAGGCACCTCGCTTTCGGGCTCGGGTTTGGGCACGCGACGCAGAATGGCATTAATTCGCAACAACAGTTCTTTGGGTTCAAACGGTTTGGCCAAATAGTCGTCTGCCCCGGACTCAAACCCCGATATGCGATCGTTAGCCTCGCCGCGCGCCGTCAGTAGCAAAATCGGCGTGTTCAGCGTCGCACGCAGCGACTTGGTCAGGGTAAGACCGTCCTCGCCGGGCATCATGACGTCAAGTACCAGCAGATCAAATTCCAGTCCCTGCAGCAATTTTCGTGCGTGCGCGGCGTCCCGCGCAGCTGATACCCAAAACCCGTTTCGGCTTAGGAATTTCTGCAACAAGCCGCGGATGCGCTCGTCGTCATCGACGATCAGGATATGGCTGTCTATCTGACTCGTCATTTTTATCCACCGTTGTTCATGCGATTCATACAGGCCCGCAGATTGGGGTCCATGATGTGCTCCAGAACCTGCCTGAATCCGTGTACCGCATCCGGACCTGCAGCGCGATAGGCTGCGCGCATTCGGCTGCGCTGGGCGTCCGACAACTGCCGTTCCAATTCACGACCGCGTTCAGTCAAAAACAGATTGCGTTCGCGCCGGTCCCGCGCGCCGACACGGTTGTCTACCAAGCCGTCATCAACCAGAGAACGCAACACGCGGTTCAGCGACTGTTTTGTCACTCCTAGTATTGTCAGCAAATTATTTACCGTCGTTCCCGGCGCACGGTTGATGAAATGGATTGTCCGGTGGTGCGCCCGGCCGTATGCGTAATTCTCAAGAATGCGGTCGGGGTCGGCGGTGAATCCCCGGTACGCAAAGAACATTGCCTCGATTCCCGTGCGCAACTGGTCGTCTGTAAGAAACAACAGATTTTCGCCACTTGCGTTTGACCGAAGGGAAACTTTTTCCTGCATATAATTGACCTTGACCGCTATGCTTTTTACAATTTTGATAATACGTCAGTCTTGTTGACTTTCCAAGAATCAAATGCTAGCAAATCACGGATTTCGCGTAATTTTATGTCCGCTTCGGGCCTATTTTCGCAATAATCGCAAATTCTTGGCACAAAATGCGCCGTTTTGGACTGCAAAGGAAACCACATGTCACAGGCTTATGACGATCGCGACGGACGTATTTGGCTGGACGGCGTAATGGTGCCGTGGCGCGATGCCAACGTGCATATTCTGACGCATGCTTTGCATTACGGGTCTTCCGTGTTCGAGGGTGAGCGCGCCTACAACGGCAAAATATTCAAAAGTCTCGAACATTCAGAACGCCTGCTGAAGTCCGGAGAATTCATGGATATTCCGGTCCCCTGGACCGTTGACGAAATTGAAAACGCCAAGACGCAGGTCCTGCGCGACAGCGGCCTGAAAGATGCCTACGTGCGGGCGGTCAGCTGGCGCGGGTCAGGCAACGACATGGGGGTCGCTTCGGCGCAAAACCCCGTGCGCATGGCTATCGCGGCGTGGGAATGGGGCGCGTATTACGGCGACGCCAAAACGCGTGGCGCCAAGCTGGACATTTCAAAATGGAAACGCCCGTCACCCGAAACCATTCCATGTTTCGCCAAGGCCGCCGGTCTTTATATGATCTGCACGATGTCCAAGCACGCCGCCGAGGCCAAAGGTTGTTCGGATTCGCTGATGTTCGATCATCGTGGCTATGTGGCCGAAGCCACCGGAGCGAACATCTTTTTTGTGCGCGATGGACAAGTCCACACGCCTACGCCCGACTGTTTTCTGAACGGTATCACCCGCCAAACCGTGCTGGGTCTGCTCAATGATCGCCAAATCAAAGTGCATGAACGACACATCATGCCGGATGAATTGGAAAGCTTTGAACAGTGCTGGTTGACCGGCACTGCCGCCGAAGTCACCCCGGTCGGCCAGATCGCAGACTACAACTTTGAAGTCGGGGAACTGACCCGTGCGATTGCCGACGACTACGAAAAACTTGTGCGGATGTGACAGTTCAACACATTTTATTGACTCAATCTTGAGCCGGCCGCCGTTGCGGCTTATGTTTCGGTCAGGAACTTCGCCCGAGCCTTGAAATCGGGCCTCTGAAACCAAAAGGAGGACATCGTTCTGCCGGAACGTGTTAGCGCGGTAAAAAAAGCAGCCGCACCCAAGGCCGGGGTCAAGGCCACGATGGAACAGGACAAAAGCGGTCTGCTTTCCCTGATTCTCAGCTCTCTTGAAAGCGACAAAGCCGAAGACATTGTGTCGATTGCCTTAAAAGGGAAATCGGAAATGGCGGACTATATGGTCATTGCGTCGGGTCGGTCGACAAGGCAGGTCGTCGCTCTGGCCGACAAGCTTACCAAGACGCTCAAACAGGGACTGGGTCGCGCGTGCCGCGCAGAAGGCCGCGCGAACGGGGACTGGGTGTTGCTGGATTGCGGCGATATAATCGTACATCTCTTCCGCCCCGAAGTCCGCGAATTTTACCAGCTGGAAAAAATGTGGGTGCCCGACAGCGTCCAATCCGCCAAAGCGTAAATGCGCATTCAAATTTGTGCTGTCGGACGACTGCGTCAAGGGCCGGAAGCCGATCTGATTCGTGATTATCTGGGGCGATTTGAACGTATTGGCCGCGGCTGCGGATTTCGCGGTGTGACGATTGTCGAGGTGGAGACCAAAAAAACCGGCGGCCCGATGTCAGAAGCCAAACTTTTGATCAACGCGGTGCCTGCGGGCGCGTTGATCGTTGCACTTGACGAACGCGGCCAAACCATAGAATCGCCGGAATTTGCCGGTAAACTGGCAAAATGGCGTGACGGCGGGCAACAGGATGTGGCTTTTATCATTGGCGGAGCCGACGGTCTGAGCCGCGCTGTGCGCCAACAGGCCGATTTGGTTTTATCACTGGGCGCGATGGTCTGGCCGCATATGCTGGTGCGGGTCATGTTGGCCGAACAGCTGTACCGCGCAGCTTCAATTCTGGCGGGCACGCCTTATCACCGCGCTTGACCTTGCTCTGAGGGATGCGCCTGTCTAGAACAGACAAAAACGAGGCCGAGCAACCGATGACCCCACCCAAACCCGTTGTACTGTGTATTCTTGACGGTTGGGGACTGCGCGCAAGCACAAGCGACAACGCGGTAGCACAGGCGCGCACGCCGCATTATGATCGAATTATGAAAACCTGTCCGCATGCCACGCTGAAAACCAGCGGGCATGACGTGGGCCTGCCTGCGGGGCAAATGGGCAATTCGGAAGTCGGACACATGAATATCGGCGCGGGACGCATCGTAAAGATGGACCTTGGGCGGATCGGCGCAGCAATTGGCGACGGAAGCTTTGAAAGAAACGACGCCCTGTTGAAGTTTTGCAAAGTGCTTAAAGACAGCGGCGGTTCGGCGCATCTGATTGGTCTGGTATCCGACGGTGGTGTGCACGCGCACATTGACCATATGATCGCGGCCGTGAACATTATTTCAGCCGCGGGCGTGCCGGTCAAAATTCACACGCTCAGCGACGGTCGCGACGTGGCTCCAGGAACAATTGGCGGTTTTTTGGATCGGCTTGATGCCAGCCTGCCGGCGAACGCGAATATCGCGACTCTGACCGGCCGATACTTTGCTATGGACCGTGACAAACGCTGGACCCGCGTCAAGCGCGCTTTTGACACAATAGTTGCGGGGACCGGATTTCAGGTCGCCAACTACCACGATGCGATTTCCGCCGCAAAGGCGCGCGGTGAATCCGACGAGTTTTTCCAACCGACCACGCTTGGCGATTATAAGGGCGTCGCTGAAGGCGACGGTGTGTTTTGCCTGAATTTCCGAGCCGATCGCGCGCGCGAGCTTTTGGCGGCCATGGGCGACCCTGAATTCAACGATTTTGCGGTGCCGGATCGTCCTGATCTTGCGGCTATGTTGGGCATGATCACCTATTCCGGACGGCATGCAAAATATATGACCCATATGTTTGCCCGTGAGACCATCGTGAACACTTTGGGAGAATGGGTTTCCAAACATGGCAAAACCCAATTCAGACTGGCGGAAACAGAGAAATATCCGCATGTGACTTTTTTCTTCAATGGCGGGATCGAGCCACCGTCGAAAGGCGAGCAGCGCTTTATGCCGCAAAGCCCCGACGTGGCGACCTATGATCTGCAGCCCGAAATGTCGTCGACCGAGGTCACCGACAGCTTCATCACGGCCATCGAACACAGGTACGATTTGATCATCGTCAACTACGCCAATCCCGATATGGTTGGCCACACCGGCGATATGGCAGCCGCTGTCAAAGCTGTCGAAGCCGTCGATCAGGGACTGGGTCGCGCGTTGAACGCCGTGGCTTCTGCAGGCGGAGCGATGATCGTAACTGCCGACCACGGAAATTGCGAAACGATGGTCGACCCCGAAACCGGCAACCCGCACACCGCGCATACCACCAATCCGGTGCCGGTTGTGGTGGTGGGGGCCGGACCCGGCACGAAATTGCGCGACGACGGTCGGCTGGCTGACCTCGCACCGACGCTGCTTGAACTCATGGCGATGTTACCGCCCCCTGAAATGAGCGGCAAAAGTCTGATAATATGAAACTATTTCGCGGTGTCATTTCCACTTTTTGCGCTTTGTGGCTGCTCGTCGATCAGACAGCAGCACAGGACAACGCGGTGTTCACAGCGCGTCAGGCCGCAAAAGATTTGAACAACGCCACCGCGCAACTGAAAATCGCTACGCAAGCCAGGGATCGCATCGCCGCGCTGACTTCGGCTGTAAAAGCCTATGAAAAAGGTCTGCGTGCCATGCGCGCCAGCCTGCGGGCCGCTGCCGTACGCGAACGGACGCTCCGGCTACAGTTTACGGCGCGCCGCGATCAGATTGCACGGCTGTTGGGGGTGCTGCAAACGCTGGAACGCGCCAGCACGCCCCTTTTGCTTATCCATCCTTCGGGGCCACTTGGTACGGCGCGGTCGGGGCAGATACTGTCGCAGGTCACACCTGCCTTGCAGGCCCGTGCCGAGGAAATCAAATTAGAGCTTGAAGAGTTGATCTTGCTGCAGGCGTTACAAACGTCGGCCCGTGACGATATGGTGGCCGGGCTGCAAGCCGTGCAAAATGCCCGCGTCGCTTTGACGAAGTCCATTGATCAACGGACGGATTTGCCCAAGCGATTCGTTTCCGACCCGGTTCGACTGCAAATCATGGTCGATAACAGCACGACGTTGGCCGGTTTCGCCAATGGCCTGGCCGATCTGCCCTTTGACAGCGCGCCCGATGAATCCGCCGGTTTTGCGGCCGGCAAGGGCAGCATTCCCCTGCCCGTTTTTGGCACCTTGCTGCGCGGCTTCAACGAGGCGGACGCAGCCGGCGTGCGACGGCCCGGAATTGTGCTCAGTGCACCGCCTGTTTCGCTGGTCACAACACCGTGGGCGGCCACGATCAGGTATCGCGGCCCCTTTCTTGACTACGGAAATGTGATCGTGCTTGAGCCCGGAGCGGGTTATCTTATGGTCATTGCAGGTTTAGGACAGGTATACGGCGAGGTAGGCGATATTCTGATACCCGGCGATCCGGTCGGGCTTTTGGGCGGTTCAGAGCCGGCATCGACAGATTTTTTGACCGTTGCGTCACAAGGGAGTAGCGCAAAGCGTCAGGAAACGGTTTATATAGAAATCAGACGGGACGAAACCAGCGAAAACCCGGAAGAATGGTTCGCGTTCACAGACAAGTAGGACAAAGCATGAAAAAATATCTAATGGCAGCGATCGGTGGCACAATGGCGGGGGTGTTGTTGACCTCGCAGGTGGCCGGGCCTCTCATCGCACAGGAATCCGACCGAAAACGTTCGACCTATGAACAGCTGGATTTGTTTGGCGACATTTTTGAGCGCATTCGCTCGAACTACGTGGAAGAAGTCGACGAGGCGGATCTGATCGAAAGTGCGATCAACGGGATGCTGACGTCGCTTGATCCGCATTCCAGTTACTTACCGCCGCGTGACTTCGACAATATGCAGGTGCAGACGCGCGGCGAATTTGGCGGTCTGGGCATCGAAGTGACGCAGGAAAACGGCTTTGTAAAGGTCGTGTCGCCCATTGACGAC
>CAZPQL010000079.1:6428-11660 GCA_964588725.1 uncultured Rhodobacterales bacterium | reverse complement strand
TGACCATTTGATGGGGCTTGTGAGTAATGCTGCAATTGCTTTCTTCGCTTGAAGAGAAGTGATAGAGAAATTTGTTGAGCACAGGGTAGTCACTAGGTAACCCCTCTATTCATCCATTGAACCCTGTGCTAACGCATTGGATACTTTGGTTAGGGCTCTGTTGGATCAGGGTCTGAATCTCTAAAATTATTGAACCAATCATTCAGTTTCTGATTGTTCCTATACAAATCAGAATCTTCCATCAAAGCCTTCGTAAAACACATCATGATTCGAACGGGCCATCTTTCATCTTCACATCTCTCCCCAATCTGTACCAAAGCATCACCTTCTTCCTTGATTGAATTGAATAATTTCTTAGTCAAGACCTCGATTTCATCATCACGCAACCACGCATAATCTGGTACATTCTCGGAAGTTTCATCTGCATCTGCTTGCATTCCCATCATTCTCTCTGCAGCCCAATCTAATTTCTCTGTGAGAGTATTCAGATGTGCAAATTCATCTTCCATGATAACCGGAATAGGTTCTCTGATATTAGACGGATCACGATTTGTCATTCAACACATCTGCAAATCTTTTCACGATTCCAATCACAAGAGCGTTACCCATGAAGAAAGCCCTCTTACTGTCAGAAGCACCTTCAGTATGGTTGTCTGGGAACATATTCAGTCGTTCCAACTCGATTGGTGTCAGTCGACGGACCCACTCACTTTTCAGAAGGCCGAAACCCCCTCGTATCTTGTTGTGGTTTTTGGAATTGAGATTCAACCTTTCACGCTGACCCTTGGTAGGTTTGAATTTGACAACGTGCTTGAACCTTGAAGGGGATGAACCACCTTCTCCTGTGATGATGGTTCGTGAAGGCTTGTCGAGAGCATCAGGAAAAATCATACCCCCTTCATTGTAATTGTAGACGAATCCATCACGACCATGTCGCTTTTCTTTCTTAGCGCCTTTGAGATATTTCCAACCCTTTTCTTGAGTCAAACTTGATGCACTCAAAAGGTACTCATCAGGAACTTTTCCTGGTGTCAAAAGAACATCGGACAAAATTTGGTATGTCCCTTCAAACATGGGTTTGGTTCGCAAAGTCCAAAATCGATTCTTGGACATAATGCCACTGTTCTCAAACGGACTTTTGTTGCCAGGGAGTCCTTTCTTATTGAAGCGCTCACTCAAATCTGCGATATCTTCCCCGTCAGAGAGTAGATGTTGCTCAAACACAAGTTGCTCGGGCGTTCTGTGGACAGGGAATGCTTTGGCAATCGTTCCACTTTCAGTAAGCCATTCAATCGCGTTGACTTTTTTCCGGGACAGTATTCGATGCTGTTCAGTACCGCGCTTGTGAGCCAAGATGAATACGCGTCGGCGTCGTTGAGGCATCCCATATTCTGCCGCGTTGATAACTCTCCATTCAACAACATAGCCTAGTTCTGAAAGGCACGCTAACATGACTGCAAAATCTCGGCCACGTTGCTTGACAGGTGACTTCAGTAGGCGATCAACATTCTCTAGGAGTACATGTTTTGGTTTCTTAGCCTTGATAATTCTATGAATTTCCCACCAAAGCACTCCTTTCTTGCCCTGCAAACCTTTGGCCTTGTCCAGAGTCTTGGCTACAGAATAGTCCTGACAGGGAAATCCACCTACCAACAAATCGTGTTTTGGAATATCTTTTGCAGGTACTTTCGCAATATCTTCGTTGAGAAATAAATCGTCATCATGTTCAGGATGAATGTACAGATTCGACCCTTCTTCTTTCGGGATTAAACCCCATCTTGAGACATAGATATCAGCAGCATGTTGAGTCTTGGTGGCCGGTTCCCATTGGTTTGCCATGATGACTTTAAAATCACCATCTCGACTTGAACCTGGCACACCTTCCAAACCAAGGCGAAAACCCCCGACTCCAGCGAACAACTCGACTATACGGAGGGGCATACATTAATCCCAGAGTTCAGGGTTAATGAAGATCTCGATCGTTGAAACAATTTATCTCTGGTGGTTGCTTGCATACAATATGGAGATTCAAATCCCATGGGAATTGTATCTAAAAAGTGCTGAGGAGAACAGGAAACATGTCGAGGCATGTATTTTGAAAGCTTGTCGTAGATGGCCCACAAGTAAGTATGTCGAACATTTACAAGAAAAATTAGACCTCTTTCGTGAGAGGAAAGATAGTGAATTGGAAAAAGAGATTCATATTTTGACGAAAAGTACACTTCCAGAATTAAGAGAAAAATACAGATTGCAGAAAAATGGATTTGAACTTACCCCCTCTATTGAATACCCAGATGGTAGGAAAATAATATTCATCAAACCAGGTAAGGAAGCCTACGATGTAAAAAACAATGGCAAATATGAAATTTATAATCCAGATGACATGTTACCACTTGTGTTGCAAAATGGTGTAGAAATTAAATTATCAACACAAACGAATAATGATGCTACGATGGGAGAATTAGCGCGAGAATTAGCAATAATAAAGAGAATCGACTCAGGCATATTTGGGGAAGTTTGTGCGTTATTGATTAGAATGTCAATGTATTATGAAAATGATCACGAACAACTTGGAAATGGTTGTTATGCGTGGTCACCTAATACAGTCGTTCGAAAGAGAATCTCTCAATTACATGACGAAATATTGAGTTCTGGAAGTACCCTTGACTTGTGGAATTTTCTTCTCACATGTCATGCCATATCACTACAAGAGGATGTCAAATACAACAAAGATTTCTGTAAGAGAAGGGGAATAAAAACCTCAAAGATTGGTCGCTATACCCATCTTAGTTCAATGGTTTTGTGGGGAGACTTACTTGGCTCAACAACTGATGCAGGTATTGCAATCCACGCCTCCAAGTTTGATTCTGTATTAGTACACAATGCAGTAATTACACTGAGCCTGAAAGAAGTAAAAGAAATCTTCAAAAATCATATGGCTGAATGCACAGAGGAAACGGAGATGCTGCTAGATTTGGAATCCAAATCTCTTCCTAAATTAAAGGAATGTTGTAAGGTGTTTGGCCTTAAGGTGGGGGGGAAGAAATTAGAATTGATTGAAAGATTGATTCCATATTACGGCAAAACCCAAATTGATGTTTTTGGTAATCCGAGAAACCCTTTCGAAAATTAGAATGCTATGTAAAAGGTGTTTTCGCACTGATTGAAGTAGTACGACTCAGAGGGTAACCCCTGATTAGTACTACTTGAATTAGTGGTATTTTCACCTATTTCAATGGATATGTAGTATCCCAGAACTCCCTATTCATTCATAATTTATTGGTAATTTAGTATAGAAGAGATCATAATGTAATATTGTATCCGGCAAGTTATGGTATCTAAGATGGATACACTGAAATCTTGGGTAGTCTCTGCTCTAACTCATTATTCCGGAAGTGCACATCACATTGATGTGGCAAAATGGATTTGGAATCACAAAAGGAATGAGTTACTTGAAATGGGGGACATGTTCTTTATTTGGCAATACAAAATACGGTGGGCATCAACCTCACTTCGCAAAGATGGGATATTGCTTCCGGCAGATGAAAGTCCATCTGGGACGTGGGTTTTGAAAAGGTGATTAGATGGCAAAACCAAGAATAAATGATGCAATAGGAATTCTTCTGGGTGATCACTCCAAGACAATCAGTTTCCAGGCAATGGTAGCAGACTTAGTCGACAATTGTATTGATGCAGGGGCAAATTCCGCCGATGTAATATTCAATACCAATGACTACGGGGAAACTCGAAAACTCGAAGGATTGCATACAATCGTTAATCCCGAGAACCCAGATGACCCTGAAGATTATAGTGTTCCTCCAGTAGCTGAAGTACTTCATGGAAATAGGATGTGGGTCATGATTATCGATGATGGTGATGGCATGGATGAAGACGCCCTTTTCCTGGGGATGGGGCGAGGTGTAAGACGCAAGTACGAAGAGTGGCACTTAGGGAAATATGGCATGGGGATGAAACAATCTTCTCGTTCTCATGCACAAGAAATCACTATTCTCTCCAAAACCGAGGGTGGAGAAATTACGGTCCTGCGCGATTCTACCTTCCACACCTTAAGCTCTGGAAAAGACGAATTACTCGATCAATCTGATATTGAGGAGTATGATTGGATGATTAATTCAACTGGATTTGTTATGGCTAAGGCTCTACTAGATGGCCAAGATAAAGGAACTGCAGTACTAATGGAAGGCCTACACAAGACTGAAATTGATGATGAACAAGAAGATGTAGATTTACAGTCCCAACTAGCTGAAATACAAGACCAAACTGAGAGCTTCCTTGGTCTTACATTTCAGAAATATATTCAAGAAGGTGGGGCCAACATTGAACGTTCTCAACGGGATGAAGAAGGAAATCGGCTAATCATAAATAAACAATTTTCGCTTCGAGTACAAGGGGCACCTGTTGCACCCATTGATCCCTTTGAGCAGGGTATGATTGATGATACTGGTTATGGTACACTAACGAAAATACACACTGTAAGTACTAAGGTTAATGGGGAAGATGAGCCAATGACAGTCAAAATCCATATTCTTCCAAACAGCGGCCATTCAGAATACAAAGACGCTAGACTTCTATTGGATGGGTTACGTAAAAATACGGTTAATGCCGATGGTTCAGTCACCATAGTAGGGGTATCAGGGTCATTACAGAAGACCAAACCTCATGCTGGCAAAAATACATTACAAGGTCTCTACATCTATCGTAATCAACGTTTGATTGATTACGCTGGTGAAGATGTTTGGAAGACCATTCAGTCCATGGACGCAAAAGGAACACATCACAGATGGGAAGTTCACCTCCCACCTGGATTGGGAGTTGGTACAAAGGGACCCAGTGAATGGGTTATCAACGATACAAAGAATAGAGCCGATCCCCAACCTTTATTGATTAACAGACTTAAGCAACTGGGTTCGCATCAATCCAAACAGAGATGGCACAGTCAAGACCCCATAGATTGGCGACCCAACGCTTCAGGGAGAGCAGATAAAAGGTTGAGCAAAACTGATAATCACACTCATCCATCCCAAGAAGCTCGATGGAATGATTTCAACAGTTCTTATCCCTGCTCAGCCTGTGGTACTTGGGAACACAAGATTGGATACCATACTTGCAGTATATGTGGCAATCAAGGCCACGAAGGTGTTACATCTCCCTCTTGTGCTCAGTATGATCCTTCTGCTGTTACAAGTGGTACTGGTGGCACAGGAGGAACTG
>CAZPQL010000079.1:0-6328 GCA_964588725.1 uncultured Rhodobacterales bacterium | reverse complement strand
GTGGTACTGGTGGTACTGGTGGTACTGGTGGTACTGGTGGTACTGGTGGTACTGGTGGTACTGGAGGAACTGGTGGTTCAGAACAGACGACTATTTCAGGTTCAAGTGTAAGGGTTAGGAAAAATTCAGATGGAGACTTCATTCAAGTTACTGAAGGCACAGATGGAGAACTCACATTGACCTTCAATTCTGAAGATAGTCGCTTCTCACAATTATTGGAAGATCTCAGCAACCTGAATACTGCAGAAAATACTGAATAATTGGGTGGATTTAGTGGAGTACTTGGACGCTTACGAAATATATCGGGACGTGTTGGAATACCATCATGGAGATATTGAGGCGACAATCGAAGAAATGGAAGTGATTCTAGTTGACGAAGCGAATGTTTCAGAACTGATTGAACAATTGAGAGGAAATGCAGGTGGGGTTCCCTCAAGCCTACCAGGTACATCGCCAAATCCATGGTACTCAGAAGATGTATCCCATGAATATTGGAAAGCATACAGGGCCCTTCTCTGTGACCCAGGGCGTCGAAATCTTCCTAAGGATGCTGTTGATTCTATTGATATCACCTCTTTTCGTATCGTCGACCACCTTTTCAATCCCACCGATATGGAAGCAGAACCCAAATATGGTCTCGTAGTTGGTCACGTACAATCAGGAAAAACAGCCAACTACACTGGTGTTATTGCTCGAGCAGCTGATGCTGGATACAAATTAGTCGTTATTCTCACTGGAGGTGCATCTGACCTCAGAAACCAGACCCAAAAGAGGCTCTCAAAAGAGTTGGCTGGGACACTCTTTTCTTCAGATGGCTGCCATGTCGATGGTGAAGCATATACTAGAAAGTGGCATGAGGTAACTACACAAACAATTACTGATAATTTACCTCCAAACAGAAAGGTCAAAGATGAAGGAGACGTTTCTGGAAATTTAGCAAATAAGGATGACTCGTTCTTTGATGATGATTCCCCCATCCTCATTGTGATGAAAAAAATAGTTCCTTCACTTGAGTCCCTCATCCAATGGCTTGGTGGAATCAATGAAGAGCAAAGAAATCAATCCCCATTACTGTTAATCGATGATGAATGTGATTATGCTTCAGTTAACAATAATGCCCAAAATACGATTGCGAATGCTATCAATGCGTTGGTGCGTACCACGCTATCGTTATTCCCTCGGAGAGCTTATGTTGGGTACACTGCAACCCCGTTTGCTAACGTTTTCGCGGCTGTCCACGCTGACCAAACTGAATGGCCAACCCTCTATCCCCGTGATTTCATTTTCTCTCTGCCCGAACCCAGGGAGTATCTTGGGTTCCCTCGTCTTTTCCCACAAGATCCACACGATGACCCATCTCCATTTTCTCGTTTGTGCGAAGTTGAAGAAACGGAGGCTCAATGGGTGAGGACCCTCACAGACGTTGAGACTGTAACTTCGGAGCTTGGTACTGGATTGAAGAACGCATTGAGAGACCATTTGATTACAAGTGCAATCCGTGGTTTGAGATTATCTAGACCTAACCATCAAACGATGTTGGTTCACACTCAGAGGTTGAAAGGAAATATGCACCCAATTGTCTTTCGGATAAGAAGGCAAATCGAACAATGGATGCCGATTATTCGAAATAAGCCAGATCTTCTAATGTTTGATCAACCTGCAGAATTACAAGGTTTCATTGAGCGTTACCAATCAGAATTCGTCGAAAAGTGGAATTATTCGGACAATCCCCCAGATTTTGCCGAAATCAAAGGATGGCTCGTTGATGCCTACGAGAGGAAGGCCTTCAGGGTTCTCGAAATATCGTCAGATGAGGTTTATGCAACGAATGATTTGGATTATGATTCCCAACATCACGATGAATATGGCCTGAATGTCATTGCAGTGGGAGGCCAGCGTTTGTCCCGAGGTCTCACCTTAGAAGGATTGACAATAAGCTATTTCATCAGAACCGCAACTCGATTACAGTATGATACACTCATGCAAATGGGTAGATGGTTTGGCTTCAGAATTGGATACGAAGATTTAGTGCGAATACACTCCACTCCTACATTGCTCACAGCAATGACTGATTTAGGAAGGGTTGAAAATGATCTCAGAACACAGATTGAGAGATATCAACACACGGGTTTGTCACCAACAGACTTTGGAGTTCGAGTATTGTCGATAATGAACATGTTCCCAACTCGTCCAGCGGCAATGAGCAATCTGAGTCAAGAATCAATGTTGCTAGATGAGAGTATTATTCCAGCAGGGTCAAAATTTCACTTTGAAAATCCAACAATTCTCAAGAACAATCTTGAGAAAACTGCGAATTTCTTGTCGGTTTTGGGTGATTACACCAGATTTCACGAACAATCCTTTGTATGGGAAGATGTAAATAACCAATTTATCATGGATTATATGGATGAACTACACCAAGAAGATTCAGGATATCCTGACGATATTTATCGTTGGAATGAACTGAGTGCATACATTGAACGAAGAATCGAAGCAGGAAGAGGGGAATTTGACAATTGGACAGTCGCCCTGTTAAGTAAGGCAACAGGTGCAAAAACTGCACCAATAGCGGATTATGGTTGCGATTTGGAAATAGTGATGGCTTCAAGAAGCCGCCATTCTGGTTCTAATTCAATCGGTGTTGCAGTTGGTCCCAGAGACACAGTCATTGGACTGCCAGGGGTTGCTACTGATTATTATGCAGGGGGAACGTTCAACAATGCCGCAATGTGGGCCGCTCGAGATTCAACACAACCACTTCTGTTGCTATATGCTTTCGACAAAGATTCCACTCCAAAAAATCCAAATTCTGGCCGCACGAATTTGTTCGTTGCTGGCGAAGAAAAGGTTGACTTAATTACACCAGTTTTCGTCATTCCTTCGGCAGATATGACTGAACAAGAGAGGATAGATGAAGCAATCGAATACCTTTCCAATGCCGAGCTTCCTTCCACGCCCCCAGACTACCTTGAAGAACCAGAATGAGTGATTGAAATGAGAGATGATATTATTGCCGCGTTTGAGAATGCTAAGACAAATGCAACGACTACCGGACAAGTCTATTGGCATACATTGACCGAACATCCATCGGTCAGCTTCGGTTTCGACCCAGATGAGGATTATTTCTTCTTGGCCATGGCTCCAAGCAACGGCCCACATACTGAATGGGAGCAAATTACAGCAGTATTTGAGAGAAGAAGAGCCACCATCCCAGGTTTGTCATCAATTTTTGAGTCCGCACTATGTATCCGCTTCAATACGGACATGTTCATCCAATCGAAGAACATTATCGATTTCATTGTTGATTTGATTGAGGGATTAGATGTCACGGATATCAATACCTCATTCGAGGCAGTTCTGGCGGAATGGGAGTCTATGTTCGCTATGTTCGGAACCCCCTTGAATCCTAAACAGGTCAGAGGGTTGATAGGAGAATTACTGGTGCTGAATCATTTACTTGACAACCAAGGCATAGCTGTGGCGGATTCATGGATAGGGCCTACCGGAACCCTACATGATTTCATTTGTAGTGACTGGCATATTGAGGTCAAAGAATCGATGCGCCCTGACCCCATGGCGTCAGTGCATCCCATTGATCAATTGGAGCCAATTGATGTTCCTTTCAATCTGGTGATGATTAAACTAAGACGCGACGACAGTGGCTTCTCTCTCCCCGACCTAATCGATATTATCCGAGAGAAAATTGGTTCGGGAAACGGTCACCGCGTGCATTTTGAAGATGTTCTTCTTGCAGCCGGTTATCGCGATGACCATTCATTCGCATATATCGATTTCAGATATTCATCAGAATTAGAGATACGATTACCGATTAATGAAGATGCAAATGTATTGTTTCCTGCGATGATTTCCAGCAATGTGAATTATGTTGACATACGGTGGAAACTACGAATGAGTCAGCACCCCTTCATCAATATCGATGATGACTTTTGGACTAACCCTGGTATCTAATACATACTGCATTAATCTGTATTTGGAATCGTTATGAGTAGGTACTGTTATCCTGGGTTAGCCTTCGGCCCCGGATTGGAGATTAAATGGGTGTCTGGGATTTCATAGGAAAGGACACCGATGAATACACACATGGCTTGCACCTGTATCCTGCAAAATTACATCCTTACATTGCTAGAAGATTAATCAAACAATATGGCACTAAGAAGCAAATGCTGCTCGACCCATTTTGTGGCTCGGGTACAACATTGGTTGAGGCTCGTTTGGCTGGATTGAACTCGGTAGGATACGATGTGAACCCCACAGCTCGTTTCATGTCACAGGCAAAATGCCAAAATTACGACATCCCCCGTTTGGGTTCCTTCTGCAAGCGTCTTGATTCTGCATTGGATTCCATGGAATTGATTAATTGGGGAACCGCAGTAAAGGGAAGTGGATTCACTCGAGATCAAATCAAAACATGGTACCCAAACAAAACCATACGTGAAATCGCTTCAAGTCTCGAATTAATTGACATCACTGATTCAGAATTAGGCCGTAATAACAAGAATCGTCTTTTTGCTAGAGTTGCCTTATCAGATTGTCTTAGAGAAGTATCCATTCAAAGAATGAATGAATGGAAAAATTACAGGGTAAAGGGTTGGAGACTTGCAGATATGGATGATTTGTATCAAGAACTAACGCCATTATTCAAGGAAAAATTACATTCGAATTTAATGGATGTGAATTCCTACATTGACAAATTGAAAGATGAATCGATGTATGACTCCACGAGAGCTGACTTAGATCAAGTCAACTGTGTTGACACAGAAAAATTCACCTTTATTCCTGACGAGGGCGTCGATTTAGTGGTTACATCGCCTCCATATGGGGATTCGCCGACAACAGTGGCTTACGAACAATTTTCATGGCAAACCAATGTCTGGTTAGGGTTGGACCCAAGACCCTCTGGTCAATTGGCAAGGGATATGATGGGTGGAATAATAGCCAAGAAAGTAGAACGTTTAGGTTGTAGAGTCATTGATTCCGCAATAATAAAAATGAAACCCAAATTTGCCAAGCGTAATTATTCATTTTACCGTGATTTCCTGAAATCTGTTGAAAATATTGCTACCAATGTGAAAAAAGGTGGCCACGTTTGCTACATTGTTGGAAATCGCACGACTGGTGGCCAAAAAATGAGGTTGGACCTATTCACGAGATGGGCATTTGAACAAAATGGATTCAAGCGTGTAGGGAAAATTAGAAAGAGAATAATTCCCAATACCAGGATGCCTGGAATTATTGCTGTAACCGGCAATAAGGCAAAGAAATACAAAGTCCGAACAATGAATAATGAATTCATCATTGTCTGTAAGAAAACCTCTGGAAGATAATCAGTGGGTTATCAAAGGGAACATTGGAGAACTTTGCTGTTGCAGAGGGTTGAGCAAACTGTGCAGTGGGTTGTCGAAATGCCTAGCGTCTGAGGCAGCCCACTGCGAGCCCAATGATTCAGCAATTGTGAGCGCGAAGGTGTTATGATGAAACCCACGACTTCACTACTCGCAGTGAAAGGAGTGAAAGGAGGGGTAGTATCGATAATGACAAGTACTGGTGCTTTCTTCTAATTCTTCTTCCATAAAGTGGAATTTTTTCCTGATTGAATGGGAATCTTCAATACCAAATTTTTCCCAAAACTGTTTCCAATAACATGCATTGTATTCCCTACCAAAAGCCTCAAAATTATTTTCGCTAGTATCTAGTGGATTTAACCAAAACAATTCACTGGCTGAACCACCAAAAGGAGTGTATCCTTCGGGGAGTTGATAGTTTGTATTTGCAATGAATCCCCATTCTGGATCAAAATCTTCTGAATCCAATTCATTTCCTGTTCCCCATTCCAATATTGATTTTTCAAAACCCCGTGCATCTTTGACGCATTCAAACATTATTGGAGCCGTAGTGAGGTAACACTCGAGGTTATTCTTTTTGGCCCATACTTTGTATTTGGATTCTCGATTTGTGAGGTTTGTAGAAATTCCTGCTTTGTAGAATAGTGTACTATAATCATCTGTTTGGAGAACTCCATTGATACAGAAATTTTGATTCGCCCTCTTATCTTTGGATTTTTTACCTTTGATTGGGGCAAACCCGAAAGAATAGTAGCAAGCGGGAATTATTTCTAAATTCGATTCAGCAGCCATGTTCTCACCAAACTTCGTATTTTTCTAGGCCTTTGAAGATACCGCTTAGGAGAAAATGAGCAATGAATGCAAGGGCCCCCTTACGCTTATTTTGAAGCAGATGGTACCCTTCAATACGAGCGCTTCAGTGAGTCGTTCATTTTTGTTAGATAAACAGAAGTAGACCCCCTCTA